>JBAURA010000793.1:0-7022 GCA_049580985.1 Chloroflexia bacterium | reverse complement strand
CTGTACATGTGTGCCGCCCCACCAGGGCGAGGCATGCCTCGCCCCTACAACTTATAGCCTGATCAAGTGATGAATGTTCATCAACCCGCCTCTACAATAGGAGAGTAGGAGTTATATGATAGCTACTGTCGCGGAGGCGCTTGCGAGGCTGCCGCTTCCGGCTACGGATAAGTGGAAGCTAGGGGTGTGGGACGCGGAGGTAATGCGTCACGGCACCATGGCGGTGGAGATCTTTGCCCCTAAGGAGACCGATTTTCAGACGCCGCACACGCAGGACGAGCTTTACATCATCGTGAGCGGTAGCGGCGAGTTCGTCTTGGACGGCACGCCATACCCCTTCGGGCCAGGTGACGTGCTCTTCGTGGCGGCGGGCGTGGAGCACCGTTTCACGCAGTTCACACCCAATTTCGTGTGCTGGGTAGTCTTCTACGGGCCGGAGGGCGGCGAAGGAGGCGAGGGATGACCGAGGAGAAGCTGTGGGAGTTCGTGGCGGCCTGGGAGAGGAAGGATGTGCCCACACTGATGGAGTCTATCGCGGATGATTGCGTGTACATCACGACCACAGGGCCTGCGCCCGGCACGGTCTACGAAGGCAAGGAGCCATAGGCTGCCTTTACGGAGATGCTTTCGCAGCCTGACGACGGTAGCACGTCAACGTTCGGCCCGGCGTTTGTGACGGACGGCTGGGGTGTGCTCGAATGGGCCTCCACCTCGGTGGATGAAGAGGGCAATGCCGTCACCATGAGGGGCATCGATTTCTGCGAGTTCAGGGGCGACTTGATAAGCCGCAAGGATGTGTTTCGCAAGGTGCTCAGCGCGTAGGGTACCCGAACTGTCAATCGTTAGCCACAGGGGCACATAATCCGAATCTCGCCCGATCAGGGCAATCCCACAGCCGCCCCTACAACCTGACTTCCTATGGAAGTATTGAGCCAAACAAGCGTTTGTTTGGCATAGTTAGCATTCGCGGACAGAAGAGGCATTTGAGGTAAGCATACAAGGCAACCACAAGAGATGCCCTTTTTGTTCCACCCTTGCTATGGCTCACCGGCAGACGAATGAGGCGTGAGGATTGCCTGTTCAGCGTAGGCGGGCAGGACGGCGCCTGGGTAATGCCTGTTGGGTGACCGCCGGGCGATGAGCGGAGGCGGGTGGAGCTTTGCCGTCAGAGGCCGTGAAGTGGCCCAGCCTGGCGTCGTAGGCACGGCGGCGCGCGGGGTCGCTGAGGGTGGACAGGGCGCGCTCGGCCATGTCGATCATGTCTGCATCGGCTGCGGCAAGCACACCCAGGTAGGCGGCTGTGATCTCCTGCGTGGTGGCGTCCTGTCTTACATCCAGGAAGGCGTAGTAATCATCGAAATATAGAGAGGTCGCGCGAGAGCGGTCCCGTTCCTCGGCGATCTCGGTGGCGATGGCGCGGGTAAAGAAGGGGGCCAGCAGATGCAGAGCACGGTGGCCGGGGGCGCTGCGCTCGATCAGGACCACCAGGCACAACATCCCCAGGATGTAGATAGCTGAGAGGAGCACGAGCGTCCAGAGGAGGACGTATACCGGGTAGAGCATCATCAGGGCGAGCATCGCGCCCATAGAGCCACCCATCACGCCGCCCATGCCGCCATCCAGGATGCCCATGAGGCCGCCCGGCCTGCCAAAATAGACGCCCAGGGCCAGCCCGAGCAGGATGCCCACCAGATTGCCCCAGAACATGCTGCTGAAGTAGGCCCCGGCGGCATACCCCAGCACGAAGCCGTTGAGCATGCCCATCGTCATGCCCACCATCATGCCGGTCATTTCGGTGTAGGCTTCGCGGAAGCGCCCCAGGTGCAACCCGATAGCGCCGCTTATGAGCAGGATGACGGCAGCGTAGATTATCCAGAGCATAGTGTCTTCGATTGATACGTGATATGTGATACGTGAACTCAGACTCACATATTACGTTTTACGTAGCGCGAACGGTGCCGGGCATAGCGCCTCGGCGGTGATTGCGCTCTTTCACAGGGAGGGGCGCGATTGGCGGCTCCGGCCTGGTCTCGGGCTGGCCGGCGGCGGGTTGGAGGGCTATCGCCAGCACCGCATCGAGGTCATCGACAGGGGTCATGCGGAGGCCACGGCGCACCTTGCCAGGGATCTCGTCCAGGTCCTTTTCGTTCTTGCGCGGGAGGACGAAGATGGCTATGCCCGCCCGGTGGGCCGCGAGCACCTTCTCCTTGAGTCCACCTATGGGGAGGACTTTGCCGCGCAGGGTGATCTCGCCCGTCATGGCGACGTCACGGCGCACCTCTCTGCCCGTCAGGGCCGATATTAGAGCTGTAGCCAGCGTCACGCCCGCCGAAGGCCCGTCCTTGGGGATGGCGCCGGCAGGTACGTGGATGTGGATGTCGGTCTTCTCGAACCGGGCGGGATCGATCCCCAGCTGGCGCGCGCGAGAGCGTGCGTACGAGAGCGCGGCCTGGGCCGACTCTTTCATCACTTCACCCAACTGGCCCGTGAGCAGGAGGCCGCCACGGCCCTCCATGAGGCTGACTTCCACGCTGATGGTGTCGCCACCCACCGGGGTCCAGGATACGCCGGTCGCCACGCCCACTTCGTCGCGCTCTTCCGCCAGCCCATAGTCGAAGCGAGGCGCGCCGAGGTACGCTTCCAGGTCGCGGTCGTGGATCACGCGGGCGCGCGCGCGGCCAGGCTTCGTGCCGTTGCCATCTTCAACCGGAGGCGCAACAGGGGCCATATCCGATACCGCACCGGAGCCTTCGGCTTCCACAAGGCGGGAGTCCAGGGGTTCGGTGTTCAGGTCGGTTGTCGGTTGTCGGTTGTCGGTTGCCGGTAGACGTTCGTCCTTCGTTGATAGTTCTTCGTCTATGGGATCGGGCGGCATCAATTCGGCGACTTGCTTGGCGACCTTGCGGTTGATCGTGCCAAGCTCTCGCTCCAGGTTGCGCACCCCTGCCTCGCGGGTGTACTCGCGGATCAGGCGGCGGATGGAGCTATCCGAGAACTTGATATGAGCGGGGGTCAGGCCGTGCTCCTCGATCTGGCGAGGGACGAGGAACTGCCTGGCTATGCGGTACTTCTCGTCCTCGATGTATCCGGGCAGCTCGATCACCTCCATGCGGTCCAGGAGGGCGGGCGGGATGGGGTCGAGCAGGTTGGCGGTCATGATGAACAGCACTTTCGACAGGTTGTAGGGCACGTCGAGATAGTGGTCCGAGAAGGCGTTGTTCTGTTCAGGGTCGAGCACTTCGAGCAGGGCCGCCGAGGGGTCGCCCCGGAAATCCGCACCGACCTTGTCGATCTCGTCCATCATGAAGACCGGGTTGATTGTGCCTGCCGTCTTCATCGTCTGGATGATGCGGCCAGGCAGCGCGCCGATGTAGGTGCGGCGGTGGCCCCTGATCTCGGCTTCGTCGTGTATCCCGCCGAGGGATACGCGCACGAACTTGCGGCCCAGGGCGGTGGCGATGGAGCGGCCAAGCGAGGTCTTGCCGACGCCGGGAGGGCCGACGAAGCAGAGGATGGGCGAGCGCATCTTGCCCTCGGCCAGCTTACGCACAGCCATGTATTCGAGGATGCGCTCCTTGACCTTGCCGAGGCCGTAGTGGTTGGCGTCGAGCACCTTGCCCGCTGTTTTTATGTCAAGATGGTCGCGCGTCTCGATGTGCCAGGGGAGGGTGAGCAGCCAGTCGAGGTAGGTGCGAATCACGCCCACTTCCGGCATGCCCATCGGCATGGCATGGAGGCGCTCAAGCTCGTCAAGGGCCTTCTTCTGGACCTCTTCGGGCATCCCCGCCGTCTCGATCCTTGTGCGCAGGTCGTTGGCCTCGCGGGTGGCGGGGTCGTAGTCCTGCAATTCCTGGGCGATGGCCTTCATCTGCTCGCGCAGGTAGAACTCGCGCTGGCTCTTGTCCACCTCACTCTGAACGCGGTCCTGGATCTGGTTCTTCAGGTCGAGCACGTCAAGCTCTTTGGCTAACATGAGACTGAGCATCTGGAGGCGCTCGACGGGGTCCACGGTCTGGAGGATGTTCTGGCGGCTCTCGTGGTTTAGCTCGACTGTGGAGGCGATCAGGTCGGCCAGCCAGCCAGGTTCGTCCACATTCATAGCGGCTACATACGACTCTTCGGAGAGATTTGGGGAGAACTTGACGATCTTCTCGAAGAGGGCAAGCACCGCGCGCATGAGGGCTTCGGTGCCGGCGGTCTTGTCCTGGGTATCTTCGACGGTCTCGCCTTCGACCATCAGGAAGGGTTCTTCCCGGACGTAGCGGAGGATGCGCACGCGGCGCTGGCCCTGCACGAGGAGGGAAGCTGTGCCATCGGGCATCTTGAGAGAGCGGCCAACCACGATCTCGACGCCCATGTCATAGAGGTCCTCAGGCCCAACCTCCTCGTCTTCGGGGTTGTGCTGGGCGACGGCCACCAGGGCACGCTCGCCGCTCATGGCGGCTTCAATGGCCTTCAGCGATTTGTCACGCCCCACGAACAGGGAGGTGACCATGTGCGGGAAGATCACCATATCTCGCAGGGGCAGCAAAGGCAGGCGCACAGCGTTGTCTTTGGCGGCGCGCTTGCGACCACCCATGCGCTTGCGGCGCACGGGCTTGGCGCCAGGCTCTATGGGGGCCGGTTCGCCCGTTTCCGGGGAGGCTGAGACCTCCTGGATATGGGGTGGCACAAGCTCGACGATAGGCTCGTCAAGGTCGCCCGCCTCCTCCGCTTCCAGCAGACCTTCGGCATCGAAGCCGTTACCGCCGGTGGCGTGGCGCACTAATTCTTCTAATTCGCTCTTCTGGGGGTCTTTCTTGCGGGGCATGCTTTTCCTCAATGTAGATTACAGTTAATTGTACCTGTTGGGAGGGGGAATAGCAAGATAACAACCCGTTTAAAGGCGTTCGATTGCCTGATAGAGATTGTATGGAACACAGACCGTATGAGGGGTGGCAAGGGAAATGTATAATATGACGGAGAATGGCAAGGGATGTATGCGTGATCGAAAGCGGCCAGGGGCAAGAGACGCCAGGAGGGAAGATGCAGGCGATGTCAAGCCGGTTGGAGCTATATGAGAAGGTGGATTGAGTGCACGATCCACATACATCCCATGCCTCGCACGCCCACCACCCGCCCGATCATACGGCGGGGGTAGAGCAGACCACGCCGGCAGTCTCGAACAGATCATTGGCCTTGCGGGCCACCCTGCACTGCCTCACCGGCTGCGGCATAGGCGAAGTGCTTGGGCTGGTGATAGCAACCGCGCTCGGCTGGCACGATCTGCCGTCTATCGTGCTGGCCGTGGTGCTGGCATTCATCTTCGGCTACGGGCTTACGCTTATGCCGCTCGTGCGGAGCGGCATGCCTGCCGGGCAGGCCATACGCCTGGCGCTATCCGCCGACACGCTCTCTATCGTCACTATGGAGATCGTGGACAACGCGATCCTATTGCTGATACCGGGCGCTATGGACGCGGGCCTGATGAGCTTTTTATTCTGGGGGAGCCTGGCCGTGGCCCTCGCAATCGCCTTCGTGGTTACGTTCCCCGTGAACCTATGGCTCATCGGGCGAGGCAGAGGCCACGCCGTGGTGCACACACATCATTAAGAAGCTCCGGGTCCTCCGCGACCTCTGCGGTGAATAACAATCCCGCACCCGAAAAAGGTGCGTTTTGAGCGTGGATGTGCTATAATGGATACTTGCGACATACGCAAGAATGAGAGGGCGCGGGCCGAGAGGAGCATCGAGCGCGTCCGCAGGCCGGGTAGTGGGGCAAGGCCCGGCAAGCAAGGCTGCATGCTCCTGGGCTAGCGGATATACCGGCCCATACGTGGCTTCTTTGCCCCCTGAATATGACTTTTGACGCAAATACGCCGGACGGGGATGGTTGTTCCCAACGGGCAAGCTTGTGCTCCGGTCTCCCCAGCGGGAAGCCTGGGCAGTCTCCTACCCTCCCCCGGCGAGAGGCAATGCCCCGGTACTCTTCGCGGGCAGTGCGCAACACCCCCAACCCACCCCAGCCCTACAATCTTACGCTATGCAGTAAGCACACCAGGCCCGGAGTCAACACCTGGGCATGCCTGGCGTCGCCTGCGATATGTAAGCCGCGTAAGCCGCGTGCGCGTCGCGCCTGGGGCTGAGGAACATAAAGCAACCTATTTCCGTATATATTTGTAGATAATTGTGCGGGGCAGAAAACGCGGAACGCATTGAGCAAACGCGATACGCCTGGCACGCATATGAGCGAGGGAAGAGTAAGACAGTGGCTAACATATTCAACCGTGACCGTCATAACGGCAACGGAGAAGACAAAGACAAGGAACGACGAGATAGCAGGCCCAAGCGCATAATGGTGACCGTCAAGGGAGCCGAGATCGATGACGAGGCGATGAGGCTGGCCTACACCTATGCGTTAGGCAAGAAGGGCAAAGGCAAATATGTGGCCGTGGACGTGGTGTACGTCGTCCAGGTGCCGCACGCGCTACCCCTGGACGCCGACCTGCCCGACCAGGTAGAGAAGGGCGAGCGGGCGCTGGACCACGCCGAGCAGGTCGCTCGCGAGTTGGGCCTCCAGGTGGACGCTACTATCTTGCAGGCCAGGAGCGCTGGCGCGGCCATCGTAGACATGGCCCGCGAGAACGGCAGCGAGCTGGTGGTGATGTCCACCCCCTACTCGAAGAAGCTAGGCGAATTGGACCTGGGCAAGACGATCCCCTACGTAATGAAGCACGCCCCGTGCAGGGTATATATCTGCCGCGCGCCGATGCCGGATTGTTAGTTGTCGGTTGTCAGTTGTCAGTTGCCAGTTATAAGTTACTGTTTACTCCTACCGACAACTGACAACTGGCAACTGGCAACTTCTCTAGGAGAAGAGCATGAAAATAGTAATACTCGGCTGCGGGCGCGTGGGGGCGCGGCTAGCGCAGTTGATGGAGGCCGAGGGGCACTCGGTCAGCATCATCGACGCCGACCCGGACGCCCTCGACAGGCTGCCGGAGACTTTCTCGGGCCGCACCACCCTCGGCACGGGCATCGAC
>JBAURA010000792.1:0-3336 GCA_049580985.1 Chloroflexia bacterium | reverse complement strand
CACAGAGGCACAGAGATTAATAAGGATTCTCTGTGCCTCTGTGTCTCTGTGGTTCAAAAAAGGGTTATGGTACGTAGCCAAGACGCGTTTCGAGGGCGGCTTTTACTTCGGGCCATTCGTCGTCGGTGATGCTGAACATGACGCTATGGCGGTAATAGCCGTCCGGCAGGATGACGTGGTTGCGGAGTGTGCCTTCTAGCTTCGCACCTAGCTTGGACATGGCACGCTGGCTCTGGGTGTTGCGGGCATCGGTCTTCAATTGCACGCGGATCGCCCCTAGCGTCTCAAAAGCGTGACGCAGGAGGAGGTATTTATTCTCCGGGTTTACCTGGGTGCCCTGGTAGTCCTTGCCGATCCAGGTGTAGCCGATCTCCAGGCCACGGTGCTCCGGGCGTATATCCAGGTACGAGGTCGTGCCGACGGCTTGCCCGGTCTCTTTAAGGACAATCGCGAACGGCATGCGCCCCGGCAGATTCATAGAGCTTTGCATGTATTCGCTCCACGCTTCGTCAGAAGCATCATAGGGCGCTATGTGGTGGTAACGTAGAATGCTGGGGTCGCACTCATAGGCTTTACGCAATCCCGCTGAGTGCTCCACTCCAAGCGGCTCAACCCGCACGGTTTTACCTTCTAGTATGACAGGCTCAACCCACATATCGTCTCCTTTGACGATGGACGATGGACGAAGGACGACCAACCCTCTTATCTTTCGTGCGTTAAAGCCAAACACCCGCCGGGCAGAGCGGGTGTCTGGTTGCAAGGAAGGAGCGAAGAGCCATGCGGCGCAAAGTACATGTGATCTCCGTTCATCTATTACGACGAACAGCCTTACTTCTTTATTACAGGCTTACAACGAATTTCATGAAATTCTCTGAGACGATGGACGATGGACGATGGACGGTCGGAATCTGTTCTGAACATGGAAATACGTTAAGTGTGCAGAACAGATTGTTGTGCGTGTAAACCTACCTCCCACGGAACCTCCCTTAAGTGGGAGGTAGGTTTGGATGGGCATTTACGAGCAGCGCCTGGTCTAGGTGGGAACTTCACTTCCCATGGAACTTCCTTAAGTGGGAAGTGAAGTTTGCCCTTGCAGATCACGTGTCATGCGTCACTTACGTTTTGCGTTTTGCGTTTTGCGTTTTACCACCGTCCACCGTCACCTAGCGCCTTATCCCCATCGCGGCTTGCTCACGCTCCATTTCGTTCTTCAGGTAGAAGCCGGAGATCAGCGGGATCGCCAGGGATGCCAGGAGCATCAGGCAGCCAACGAGCAGAATGACCAGGATCCACGATAAGACCAGGTATATCCAGTAGCCGACCAGCAAGGCTACGCCCCTGTTGGTCTTCCCCGCCCAGATGTGACCGATACCCAGGAAGCCCACGTAGCCGAGTAACTCAAGCAGCAGGCCCACGGTCGGATCCTTCGGTGGAGCATAGCCGTACTGTGGTGGGTACTGTGGTGGGTATTGCGGATTGTATGGCTGTTGAGGGTTGTAGGGTTGCTGAGGAGGCGGCTGAGGGTAGCCGCCCGGTGGGGGTGTGTATTGGGTGGGCTGGCCCTGCCCGTACTGCGAAGGGTTGTACTGGGGTGGCGGGGCATACTGCGCGGGCTGCCCTTGTCCCTGGCCGGCTTGACTCCCGTAGCTGCCCGCGCCGCTACCGGGCGTTTCTGCACCCGAGGCATACTGCCCCGGTTGCCATGAGTATGGATCTCGGGCGGGCATACCAGGGGTCTCCGGTGTAGGTCCAGGCATAGGTGAGGTGGAATAGGACGTGCTCGATGAGCCGTGGGAGCCGCCGATATTCATCGTTGGCGTGCCATCGGGTGGGATCGCGGAGGTGTCTCCACCGGCGCTCGCTCTCTCCTCGCCGGAGCCAGGCACTTCAGGTTTATCGTTCATAGCTTATCCTCCCTAACTAGGCGTATGATGCGCCGCATATGGCATGAGCATGGCGCATATACATACGAGCGTGGCGGGTGCAAAGTTGCGACCATTTCAGTCGGAAAATGGTAAAATAGAGGAGTCACTGCTTTTCCGCCGAGCATGCGTGATGCCGGGCGCAGGCTGTCTTGCCCGCATCGTCGCGTAGCGTGACCACCCCTTGAGAGGAGAATTGCCCACCGTGGCAAAGAAGACCCCCGCCTCCGATCCCTCATTCCAGCAGAGCTTCGGCTTCGAGCACGCCAACGAGCCTGACCTTCCGCATTCGGACGCTGAGACGCTGCCCGAAGAACCCTCATGGCTGAGCGATGCCCCGGCGCCGGACAATGACGACTCCGCCGCGTCCGGCGAGGAGAACGCCCCGCGCAAGTACATCTATCGCCCCGACCCTGGCTCCCGCGAGCGCATCCTGGCCGGGTTGAACGAACGACAGCGAGAAGCCGTCGAGAACACCTCTGGCCCACTCCTGATCATCGCCGGCCCCGGCAGCGGCAAGACCCGCGTGCTTACCCACAGGATCGCGTACTTGATGGAGGTGGAGGGCGTGTGGCCGAGCCGGATATGTGCCGTTACGTTCACCAACAAAGCCGCTTTCGAGATGAAGCACAGGCTGCAAGGGCTAATTGGCTCAAGGGTCAAGGAACTTACGATAGGCACGTTTCACTCGCTTGGAGTGCGTATTTTGCGCCAGGACGCCGACGCTATAGGCTATCCGAAGGACTTCGCTATCTATGACGACGACGATCAGCTTGGATTGGTGAAGCAGGCGATCAAGGATATCGGGCTGGACGATAAGATGTACCCGCCCAGGTCGTTCCTGTCGCGGATCAGCGATGCGAAGGCGGTGCTGGCAGGGCCGGAAGAGGCGATGCGGCAGGCCGAGAACTACCGCCAGGAGATCGCGGCCAGGATCTACCGCCGCTACCAGGAGCTCTTGCAGGCCAACAAGGCGATGGACTTCGACGATCTGATCAAGCTGACCATCGAACTGTTCACCGAGCGCCCGGACATCCTGCGCCGCTACCAGGAGCGCTACTTGCTCGTGCTCGTGGACGAGTACCAGGACACCAGCCATTCGCAGTACGTGATGATCAAGCTGCTGGCGGGGATACACAAGAACCTGTGCGTTGTTGGCGATGATGATCAATCGATCTATTGCTGGAGGGCAGCGGATATACGCAACATCCTCGACTTCGAGCGAGACTATCCGAACACGAAGGTGGTCGTGCTGGGGCAGAACTATCGCTCGACGCAGACGATCCTGAAAGTGGCCGACAAGGTGATCCAGGGGAACGCCCAGCGCAAGCCGAAAGACCTGTGGACCGAGAACGACGCCGGGCTGCCCGTTACGCGGTTCGAGGCGTACAACGAGTCGGAGGAAGCGCAATAC
>JBAURA010000791.1:0-5577 GCA_049580985.1 Chloroflexia bacterium | reverse complement strand
CCCGCGCCGCCACCGCCACCCTGTGCCGCGCCTTCGCCTATGCCGCCGATGGCCTGCGCGGTCTGGTACTGCATGTACTGGTTCATGTTGCCGACCACGCCCATGCCGGTGCGCTCGTCAATCCGCTTGGACACCTCTTCGGGCGGCGAGATCGTGGTCACGTACAACGCCTTCAGGAGGAGGCCCAGGTTCGCGAAATCGTCGCTCACCGACGCCTTGAGGCCCGCGCCCACCTCGTTGTAGCGGGCGGGCAGGTCGAGCAGGGTGGTCATCGACTCGCCCATGATGTCGTTGAATCGCGACACGATGATGCTCCGCAGGTAGTCCTCTATCTGCCCGGTCTCGTACAGGCCCTGCGTGCCCACGATCTTGTTCACGAATAGCTGCGGGTCCTGCACGGCCATCGCGTAGGTGCCGAAGGCGCGCAGCCGCACCATGCCGAACTCGCTGTCGCGGAAGGTCACCGGCTCCATCGTGCCCCACTTCATGTCGAGTAGGTCGGCCATGTTGACGAACACCACCTCGGCCCTGAACGGCGATTTGCCGCCGAACGGCAGGCTGATCAGGTTGGCGAGCAAGGGGATGTTCATCGTGGAGAGGGTGTGCCTCCCCGGCCCGAACACGTCCAGCGCCTTACCGTCGCGGAAGAAGACGGCAGCCTGGCTCTCGCGCACGATCAACTGCGACCCCAGCCGGAACTCACCCGACCCGCCCTCCGGCACCCGATGCACGATCTGACGCCCGGACGGATCAAGAAATTCTATGACATCCAATATTGCCATGTGATTGTTCTCCTTTGATAGTTGCCAGTTATCAGTTGCCGGTTGTCAGTTGCCGGTTGTCAGTTGCCGGTTATTCCTACTGACAACTGACAACCGACAACTGATAACTTATTCTCCCCCCATGCCCATGCGGGCTTTGAGGGCTGCCAGGTCCTGGTCGATCTGGGTGTTACGCTCCTGGGTGTCGAACCTGTCGTCTGCGTCGTTGCCGTCGCTGTTCAATTCGGCCTCGGCTCCCTGGCGCGCTTCGTTCATGCGGATGCGACGCTCCATGCGCGACAGATCGTTGCTGTAGTCGTTCACATCCAGGTCGCGCACGGTCTGGTCGATCTGCTTGCGGGCCTCCACCCGGTGGTGCCTGGCGAGCAGGTTGTCGCGGTTATTGAGCGCCTCTTTATACTTCTCTTCCAGCGCGTCAAGCTGCCCCCGCAGGCGCGTCACCATGTCTGTCTGGGCCTGTAGCTGCGTCTGCAACACAGCAGTGTTGGCGTCCGAGTCGGCCTTGCGCTTGAGGGCCTCCTTCGCCATCGAATCGTTCTCCTGGCGAACGTAGTGCATGGCGCGCTCTTCCATCTGCCGCGCCTTGTCCTGCTCGGCCTTCAGATCGTCGCGATACAACCGCTCTTGCGCCATCATCTCGGCCACCTGGCTGCGCGCCTTGCTGATCTCGCCCTCCATGTCGCGGAGTATCTGGCTGAGCATAACCTCCGGGTCCTCAGCCGAATCGAGCATGTCGTTGATGTTTGCCCGTAGCAACGTAGACAGTCTGTCTAATATCCCCATGTGTGTAGCCTCCTTGTTGGAGAAGTAAGAAATGAGAAGTTAAGAAGTGAGAAATGAGGAACGAGTTGAGAAGTCAAAACTAATTTCTTACCTCTTACTTCTCATTTCTATCCCTTGCCTTCCTGCCTGTTATTGTCGTCCAGCGCCTGGGCGTCCAGGTCATTGGCGTCGTTGGAGAGACGTGGTTTATCGGCCAGGTCTTCTCCCGGAAGCGCGGGCGACGACGCCGATTCGATGCCGCTATCGTCACCGGCGCTGCCGGCGCTGTTGTACGCGCCGCCCGTGACCTTGCCACTGCCCGCGCCGAAATCGTCCGCGCGCGCGCTTCTTGGTTGCTCGCTACCTGTCTCGGAGCCTCCTGATGGCATACTAGGCGTACCCGGCCTGCCCGAAGATGGCTGCGGCATACCTGGGCTTTGTGCCCCGGATGGAGGACTCGGATCACTCTCCTCCTTGTTGGCCCACGGCGAGGGTGCCGACGGCCACTGGTCCACAGGGGGCATCTCGTCCAGGCGGCCCATATTGCTGGAGGCCGCGGAGCGTGGGGTTTCCGGCCTATCCTGCATATTGCCCATATCCGCCGCGCCGCTCATATCGCCGGCGCCGCCCTGCACGCGCGCCATGTCGCCGCCCATAGGCGGAGGTGTCGTGCCGGTGGGCATCGTCGGCGCGCCGCCGTATGGAGCGCCTGTTGTGGATTGAGGTGGGGGAGGGGCCATGTAGGCCGATCCCGCCTGGGATGTCTCGCCCGTCTGCGGGGGCATATAGGTGGTTGGCCCTGGTTGGGCGGCGGGCGGTGGGGCCATGCCCTGGTTCAGGCCGCTCATCATGCTGTTATACTCGTCCTGCGGTAGGCCGCGCCCCGTGCTGATGAAATCCTGGCGCTGGTTGAGCCTCAGGTTCAGATCGTCCGCAAGCTCCGATAATCTGTTGATGGCGGCGGATACATCACCTTTCTCGGTGCTCCCCACCGCCGATTCGAGCGCGCCTATGGCCGACGACACCTGGTCTACACCTGAGGTGAGGGACATGTCGAACGCGTAAAGCATGTCGAGGTCTTGCTCTTCGATCTTCACCGGGTCGAACAGGCCGGTGTATCCATATGTGGCGGTGTTCAGGCGGTCAATGAACCGTTGGAGCACACCCGCGATCCTGTCTACTTCAGCGATGTAGTCGAGGTTCTTGCCACGCACCATCCCTTGCTGTATGCGGGTAAGGCGCGCCCGCCCGTTGGCATACTGGCCCGCCAGGTGCGTGCGGAGCAGCTTGTCCGCGTCCCGCCGCCTCTCGCGCTCCATATACCCGTTGAAGCCGGGTATGATCCCGGCGATCTTGTGAAGGAAACTGTCCGGCTTGTCGCCCATTACTCTGTTTCGAATATCCATACTGACCTCCTCTTCGAGTTCTCAGTGTCTTGTCATGCCTAATGCGTAATACGTCATGCCTCGAATTCTTTCGGTATTCGGCATTCTGTACGCTGCATTCCGTACTTCACATACATATCACTCTGCGCCAGGCGGAGGGCGCAGTCCGTTAGCCATTATACATATATGCCGATTCTATAGCTACATCCATGATCGTCTACGCAGCCGGAGCGTGATTGGTTGCACGGTTGCTGGTTGTCAGTTGTCAGTTGTCGGTAGTCGGTGGGCATTTGTGGTGGAAGTTGGCTTTTCTTGGGGTAGGGTGTGGATTCAACGCAGAGAGTAGCAGAGATAGACGAGGAAAGCAGCATTTTCTTTTTGATTTCTATTTTCGTTCAGGAGGCTGTGAGCGTGTTTCGTTTTTGTTTTCCGTCGGTTAATTCATCCCCTCTATATGCTATATGGCATTAGTCATCGAAAACTGGACTCTTTTTCGTATACCTTTTGGGTACTCTTTTAAAGCAATTTTTTCGGTGATGGTTCGCCGACTACCGACTACCGACTACCGACTACCGTCAATCCGCCCCGATGCTGCCGCCTCCCCCACCACCCCCGCCGAAGATGACGCCGATGGCTACCTGTACCAGCAGGCCGCCCACGCTGCCTGCCACTTTGCCTACCACTTCACCCCCTACGCCGCTTGCCGCGCTCCCGGCTACTTTGGTGGCCGTGCCAACGGCTTCCTTGCCACTGAAGACGCCGGAGGCCGCGTTCACCATCCCTGTGAAGCTATCCGACAGCCCTTGCATGGCCGACCCAAGCGATTCGCTCATCCCCTGCATGGCCGCGCCGGGATCGAGGTTGGGCATGGCGACTGTGCCTCCACCGCCCGGTGGGGCGCTCATAAGTGTAGTCCCTACCGTGCGCGCCAGTATATCTACGGCGACGGTGTCCAGCCCATAGGGTGTGTACCAGGCCGGTAGGGCCTGCGGCACGCTATTGTATGCCCAGACAAACTCCCTCTCGATGCCCATCGCCACCGCATACGGCAGATATTCCTGGAGCTTATCGGCGGCTGCCTGCACGTTCGTGTACTTCTGTATATCTTGCAAATACCGCTTGAAGGCCCGCCACTTGGCCGCCTCCTCCGATCCGAAATCGGTCTTGCGGGGCATGGCATCGGCGGTGAACACATAGACGAAGGCCATCACCGACAGCGCCACCCCCAGGAAAATGAGCATGTAGCTGAGCGCCTCCCCGAAGAAGAAGCCCGCCGCCAGCGCCACGCCCCCGAAAAAGAGCAAGCCGCAGCAGCCGCCCGTGCCCCGGTCGCGCACCGCCTTGGGGCTTTCGGGGAAGTACTTGAGCGCCACCAGGTTCTTGTACATCTCGTTGTAGATGTTCTCCTGGCTCAACTTGATATGTGACCCAAAGGTTGATAGACGAGTCGATTGCCCGGCGGGAGCGTTGCCGAACGCCACCCCCAGCAGCAACTGCTCGTATGCGTAATCGACCCTGGTATCCTTGAGCGTATAGACGAAATCGCGCTTGCTGCCCTCCTTCGTCTCGGCTATGCTCAGCTTACCTTTCCTGCCCAGATCGGCCAGCGTGGCGATCAGGTCCCGGTGGTCGGCCGTTTCGTCGAGCAGCACGCCTACCAGCCCCGGCGGCAGGTCGCTCGGAGGTATGGCGAGGTAGTCTATCGGCAGTTTCACCACCTTGTCTCGCCCGGTGAGGTACCACTGCGCGAGCCGCCACAGCACCCCGCCTATCAGCACCACTATCGCCAGCAGAAGCACTCCCAGGTCGAGCCATGCCTTTGGCCCGCTCGGTTGCGTGTCCACCCCTGTGACTATGCTATCGGGATTCTCCGCGTCGAAACTGTCCTGCCAGGACGGCTTGGTGACCTCCAACACCCCCTTTGGGATGTCGGCTCCTACCTCGAAGCCGTTGTCCAAGCCGCCTGCCACGCTCCAGGTGATCGTGTTCCCCTCTTTTGTGGTCTCGGCGTTGCGCGGGATCGATGCCGTCTCCCAATCGCTCGTATCGCTCCCCTCCGGGAAGGTCACTATCACGTTGCTGTTGTCAATGCGCTGGTTGGAGCGGGGCGGCACCGCGTACCAGTCGAACCTGTCCAGGTTGGCATACACCCGGATCGCGCCGTCCACGTGGTAGCTGATCTCGAAGGTGCGCGTGGCGTTCGACGTAGGCCCGTATATCCACCTCAGCCTTAGCTCGCCGTCGCGCCGTTCGGTCCCGAAGGTGCGCGGCGCTCCGCTCGTAGAATCGTCGGGATCGAAGGTCGTCCTATTGTATGGGATGTATCCCAAGAATCCGCCGACATACTCACGCACACTTATGTCGCGTATCCCCTCCAGCCGGTCTAACTCCCACGTCCGCAGCCCGCGCCGGAACGTGCCGCTCTCGAAGACGTACTCCACAAACTCGGTAATATCGAGCGACCCGTCCCGATTGACCGTGATCCGCGAGTCGTACCGTTCGATATGAAACCGCAGTTCCTGCGCAACCGCGCGCCGGGGGACCGTCCCAAACAGGCCACACAACAAGAAGGCGGCAACCCCCACCCACAAAAGGAGGGCTTGCCGCCTGCCGAACCACGATCCGGTTCTCATTGTTCTCTGGTCGAG
>JBAURA010000790.1:0-5906 GCA_049580985.1 Chloroflexia bacterium | reverse complement strand
GGGAGATGCTCTAAATGCCGCTCCAGAGATAGTTTGGTTGAGAGACGTAATGAAAGGGACGTAATGAATCTGTAATAACTTTTATGCAATAATAAGAGAGTCTTCACATTTTTCGTATAGAGTAACGAAGAACCAACAGGTTGAGTCACTCCGGCACCGGACTTGCTATTCAACTTACTTCCAGGCTACACCTCTCCACGGAGCACTTAATGAAACCACCGCGCGTTTCCCTGTACGGGCTTGCCTTACTTTTCCTCTTCCTCTTCATAGTTAGCAGCTTCCTGATCGTTGATGCGGGCGGCAGTGGTAAAGCGGCGGCAGCAGAGGGGAAGCTACTCAATAATACGTTCTCCTCATCCCAGGCCAACGGCTCTCAGGCTCTCACCGATACACGTCCACCTACGTCCAAAGATATACCGACGGTATGCGAACCTTTGCTCTCAGAAGGGTTTGAGAGCGGCAGCCTGGGGCAGTTCACAAGCACGGTAGTCATCTGCGTGGGCGGAGGGTGCGGCTGGGGAGCTTCCACCGTATCGCCCCACACAGGCACTTACTCTGCTTTTGTTCCTGATGTATCGAATGTCTCAGACCAGCGCCTTATCCTTTCCAACCCTATACTGCCAATCGCAGGCTCTATTCTTACCTTCTGGCACAGCTATAACTTCGAGGGCTTTGACGGTTTCTATTGGGACGGGGGCGTGTTGGAGGCGTCTACGAACGGAGGGGCCTCCTGGCACGACATGGGGCCTAACATCCTCAGCGGAGGCTATGTGGGGATGATAGCCTACTCCTTTGAGAATCCCCTGGAAGGCAGGCAGGCCTGGGGAGGGGATAGTGGGGGCTATATACAAACGGTAGTGGACCTGTCACCATACGTTGGGCACAGTCTGCGCTTCCGCTTCCGAGAAGGCACAGACAACTCTCTGGCCGGTGTTGGTTGGCACATTGACGACATACGCGTGACAGGAGGTATCTGCTCCACCGTCACCGGCACACCCGCCACTCCGACAGGCACACCTACGTCTCATGCTACCATCACGCCCGCGCCCGTTGCTACCTGCGGGCCAAATTCCAACTATGCTGTTATTACCTCGACCGGTGTTATTGACCCTGGCACAACCGACACCGGCAACCACTGCGACGATTGCACTACCAGCATTGCCTTACCCTTCACCTACCGCATGTACGGGCAGTCGTTCAACAGCGCAAACGTTGGTTCCAACGGTACGCTACAGTTTGCCAGTAATTATCCCCTCGGCTATGGCCCCTGCGTGCCGAGTACGTTCTTCGACTTCTCCTACGCGATCTTCCCATTCATGACCGATCTACTCACCGATCATTCTGTGGGTCAGGGCATCTTTACATCGGTGAGCGGCCTCGCACCCAACCGCGTCTTCAATATCGAGTGGCGCGCCAGCCTCTACTCCACCAATGAGTCGGCCAACTTCGAGGTACGATTGTACGAGGGACAGGACCGCTTCGACATAGTCTATGGGCAAATGCCGGATGACTATCCCTACTATTATTTCGCCGTTGGCGCACAAAGAGATAATATCGCATATACCGAGTACCAGTGCGACGGAAGCCCGCTTACCCCGGGTCTGCAATTGGTCTTTGCCCAGCCGTCCTGTGGCAGCCCCACCCCCACTATTGCCGCTACAGTCGCGCCCACCGGCACAGCCACACCCGAACCAACGAACAACCCTCTGACTGAGACGCCCGTACCCACAATCACGCTCACTGCCATCCCAACCGTAGGTACATGCGAGGTTCATTTCAGCGACGTGGAGCCAGGGAGCACCTTCTTCGACCAGATAATGTGCCTGTCGTGCATGGGCTTCACCAATGGCTACTCAGACGGTAGCTTCCGCCCCAATAATGAGATTACACGTGGGCAGCTAGCCAAGGTAGTATCCAATACAGCAGGCATTACCCAGCCTGAGATCCCGACCAACCAGAGTTTCGAGGATGTGCCTGTGGGCAGTATATTCTACATGTACATTGAGCGTATGGCTGCCAGTGGCATCATCGCAGGGTACGCATGCGGGGGGCCGGGAGAGCCGTGCGACCCCACTAACAGGCCGTACTTCAGGCCGGGGGCTAACGCCACGAGGGGGCAGATATCGAAGATAGTGAGCAACGCCGCCGGACTGAACGATACGCCCACCGAGCAGACCTTCGAGGATGTGTCCATAAGCCACACGTTCTACGTATGGATAGAGAGGCTGGCGATGCACGACATGATGTCGGGATACGCATGCGGTGGGGTGGGAGAGCCGTGTGGGGCAACAAGCAGGCCGTACTACCGACCTAATGCAAACGCCACGAGGGGGCAGACCTCCAAGATTGTCGCTAACGCCTTCTATCCTGATTGCCAGTTCCAAGTCCAGTCGCGCCCGTAAGGCAGCAGCGAGGGTAAGCTAACGTATGATAAAGAAGGAGGGTAGTGTCGATACTACCCTCCTTCTTTAAAGTTAAGAAGCTTGAGGTAATAATGCGTGTGGCAAGGTCAGGTCAAGTCTTTAGCATAGCGACTAGACTAATTAGCTCATTTGTGCTAATATAGAGGTACGACCGAGGGCTGCCAAAAGAGTCAAGAGAGGAGCAAGAAATGATCGATAGAATAGGTTCCGTGTCCATCTTCGTGAGCGACCAGGATCGCGCCAGGGAGTTCTACACCAAAACGCTGGGCTTCGAGTTGCGTGAAGACGCCCCCCTCTATCCCGGAGCAACAGCGAGATGGGTATCTGTTGCCCCGCCAGGCGCGGAGACCGAGGCCATTCTCTACCTGCCCGACGAGAACTGGGAGCACTACCGGCAGGTGGTAGGCAAATCACAGGCCCTCACCTTCACCGTCACCGACCTGCAAGCCCTTGCCGCCGAACTGAAGGCGAAAGGGGTAAAGTTCACGCAGGAGCCTGACGTGCAGCCGTGGGGCACTTTTGCCCAGATCGAGGACTCGGAGGGCAACCGGCTCCTGCTCGTGGAGCAGCCGAAGGGGTAAATCGCCCGAACGTCAATTAATAGGCTTAGTGCTGCACCTTATACGCGATCAGCGTATTGCCGTCCATCAGGTACAGCGTTCCATCGGGGCCGTAGGTCATGCCGGTGGGCGACCTGGGGTAGTTGCCCGTATCTACGTCTACGCTCTGTATGGTGGCGGTCCTGGTGTTGATCGAATATAGGCCACCCTCCGGGCAACTGACGTCAAGCCACTCGCCGCTCGCCACCACGAACCAGGGGGCGCACTTGAGGTTGAACGACCGCACGTATTTGCCCTGCGGGTCCAGTTGTTGCACCCGCCTGAAGGAGATCTCCGCCTCGTAGATCATACCGTCGGGGGCGACCGCCAGGCCCGCGCCGTTGTCGAAGCCGTTGGGCCGCTCGCCCAGGTACTCGGCCAGGGGGTCGCCACCCTCCGGCCTGTACACCTTCACGCGCTGGCCCGTCATGTCGGATACGTACATGTTGCCGCCGGGGCCGAAGCCCAGGCCGATGGCGATCTGCGTCTTGTTGTTCAACTGTATCCTGCGCTCGATCTCCCCATCAGGAGTCACCACCAGTATGTTGTCTGCGGGCGTCGGGCCGTTGTTGAGCACGTATAGCTTGCCGTCCGGCCCTAGCTCTACGTCGCCGGGGTGCAGCATCGGGCTGCCGGGTGGCGAGTCTGCCGCGTGCAGGGTGCGGCTCGCGCCGCTGACCGTGTCGAACATCATCAGCTTGCTGGCGTCCCAGTCGGACACGTACACTTTGCCGTCCTTAAAAGCGATGCCACGCGGGGTAGGCAGTATCTCCCCCGTGACCCACCTGCCCACTTCCGTTAGCTGTGTCTTGTGCTGGACATAGTCGAAGTTAGCCATGTACCACGTGCCGCCCACCAGCGACAGGCTGACGACCCAGGCCGCGCCCTGCATCGCGAACGCCATGGGCTTATAGCCAAACGACCTCTGCGCGCGCTGCCACCGATACGAGAGGAAGATAGTCAGCGTCACGATAGCTACGGCGACCAGCGTGACCCAGGCCGAATTGATGGGCAGGCGGCGCGCATCGAGCGGGTCAACGGCGGGGAGGAGGTTGACCAGGTCTAAGGTGATCGGGCCGTAGAGGGGCGGGTTGCCCAGGGGGTCGCGGCCCGCCAGCCACTCAAGCACCGGGTTACCCGGCCACATATGGCGCGGGTCGATCAGCATCGGCCACATGAGCGCGAAGCCTGGGACCGCCAGCAGCGCGTAGAGGGCGCGGAAGAGCCAGCTACGAGCGGCGAAAAGGGTCATGGCGAGCGGGGCGGCCATGAGGGGCGCGAACGTCGTCAGGAAGCGCGCGGGCGGGCACCAGAGGCCGTTCCAGTAGTAGAAAGAGAAGATGATGAAGAGGTAGGGGGCCGCCATGACCGCCATCCACCCCAGCAAGCGGCGGTCGCTCCGGCGCGCCGACCTGTACATCAGCACGATGCCCGCGATGCCCAGAATGTATATCGGCGCGTAAATAAAGAACCCGTACTGCCGGTCGAACAGCAGGCCGTAGATGGAGGTAGCGAAGTGGGTGATCTGCTCGCGCCCCTGCCACGGCCAGAAGAAGAGCGACTCGTCCCCGCGCTCAGGGCTGCGGTTGTTGGGGAAGATCGACGCGTAGAGGAACATGTGGAGCCAGATCAGCAAGCCCTCCAGCGCCGCCACCGGCACCAGCACGTAAGCAAGCTCCCACAGCCGCCTGCGGGAACCGGCTTTCGGCTTCACAGCCACAACGTCGGCTGCCCTCGCCTCCGTCTGCTCGATAGCGACTTTGCGACTGAGACGGTAATAGCGCCACCACTGGAACACCGCGTAGATGAACAGCCCGACGGAAAGCGATACGCACCGCCAGGCGACCCACGGCATGTACGCGATGCAAAGGCCGATCAGTGTCAGGCGCACCGGCCCGTTGGCCCCCCACCCGAGCGCCAGCCTTCGGAACGCATAGAGGAGCAGCAGGCCGCAGGTAAGCTCGGTGAAGATCAGGTACGAGTATGTCATGACCGGGTTGCTGAAGGAGATCGGCAGCCAGACGGCGAAAGCGATCCACTTCTTGCCGGTAAGCTCGTATGCGAAGAGGAAGACGTTGAGGGCGGTTAGCGCGCCGATGAAGCACATAAAGACGATGGTGGCGGGCCACCACAGTCCGAACGACCCCCCGATCAGCCAGGCCGGGATGAGAGCGGCGGAGAGGCCCGGCAGGTGGAAGTTGTATTGCTCGGTGACTGGGCGGGCGTTCGCGAAAGTGTTGTGCGGAGGTAGAGGGTAGGGCGCGGGTATGCCGACGAAGTCTTCAGGGTGCGGGGCCAGGCCATAGAACTTGTCCTCGTCGCGGTTGGCGAAGTTGTTCGCCAGGTCCAGGTCGCCGTCCTGGATTATGCTCATGGTGACCATGAGATAGAACGGCTGGTCGCCGGTGGGCGGGCTGTTGTATCGCACCTGCTGGTTGACGAAGGCCAGGTAGACGCCCAGCGTGAGAAGCAACACCAATGCCTTCCACCGCCAGTGCAAGGCTGGCTGCGACAGGTCGGCACCAGGCGCTACAGCCGGAAGCGCATCAGGGACTTGGACTAGAGCGGCCGGCGCGGCAAGGCCGTTGGTCGATGGAATATCGGGCGCGTCGTCGGGCCTGAGCGGGGCTGTGATGGGGGCGGCGCGCACGCCTACGTCGTGGTGGGCTGGGGGCCTTGTATGCAGGGGTGGTATGTATTCGGTTACGGCAGGAGCCGGTTCTACCTCTAGCCTGTCGTCTTTCCCTGTCACTGGTCGCTACCCTGCGGTCCCTCGGTCGGTAATGGCCCGCCCGGTCGCGCCGGGCCGCTGTCGAGAGGGGCCTGTACCCGCCGCACGCGAGACGCCTGCCTGCGGGCAGCGCCGGTCTCCACCGAGTAGGTG
>JBAURA010000789.1:0-4713 GCA_049580985.1 Chloroflexia bacterium | reverse complement strand
ATCTGCTCTGCGTACTTAAGGGATTTCCATAAGCAGAGCAGATCTTAAGACACACCTTCTCTAATCCCTAATCCCCAATCCCTTAATCCCTTAATCCCCTAACCCCTAATCCCCCATGGGACGTTTTTCCCCCCCGGATTAGGACCTTTAGCGCCTTCCCTAAACCTGCTACTTATGCATAAATATTATCAGGAGGAAAAGCATAAGTGCTTGGTTCCACTGCCAGCGTGCAAACCGCTCCCACAACGGCTACCCCGCATACCGATGCCCTGTTCTGGCTCACCTTCGAGCAGGCCCCCATCGGCATGGCGCTTATCTTGCTCGACGGGCACATCATCAACGCCAATCCTGAGATGTGCCGTATGCTTGGCTACGCGAAGACCGAGCTATCCTTCCGTACCTTCCGCGATATTACCTATCTCGACGATCTGCCCGCCACCGATGAGCTTTACCAGTGCCTCCTCGCCGGAAAGATGGGCGATCCCGCCCTCGAAACCCGGCATCTGCGTAAGGACGGCACGATACTCAAGACCCGCCTGGTTGTAACCCTGGTGCGCGATCCAGCGGGTACCCCCCTCCACTTCATCTCGATGATCACCGACCTCACAGCCGGCCGTGGCGCCGTGGAAGAATTGGAGCAAGCGCGCACCCGCTCCCGTATCATATTGGATAATATTGACGACTGCCTATTCTTGACCAACGCGTTCGGTGTCCTAACCTACGTGGGCCGCTCCTGTTCCAGGCTATTGGGCTGGCTTCCCGAAGAAATGCTCGGCAGCAGCCTCTACAAGTACATCTATCCGGATGAGCAAGAGGTCGTCAAGACCACCTTTGAGCAGTTCCTCACCGGCGCGGACAAGCGTATACACATCCGGTGCCGCGCCTTCCACAAAGATAACCAGTGGGTTTGGGTGGATAGCTACACCTGGGCTATCCCAGGTCCCTCCGGCGCGCGTCATGAGATGGGAGTGATCCTCCGCGACACAAGCGAGTATCAGCGCGAGCAAACAGCTTTCGTTGATGAAATAGAACAGGCCCACGCCCGCCGCCAGGCCGAAGAGGAAGTAGCTCTCACCGACCAGCTCACCGGCCTCCGTAATCGCCAGGCTGCCGACACCCTCCTCCTGTCAAAGCTCACCGGCTTGCGAGCCTCAGCCTTCCCTGTCGGCTGCCTCCTGGTAGACATAGACCATTTCAAGCAAATCCACGGCCAGTATGGCCGGACGGTGAGCGATACGGTCCTCAAGCAGATCGGTGCCCAGGTGGCGGCATCTTGCCGGTATGATGATTTCGTGGCGCGGTATGACGAGGACCAGTTCATAGTCGTGCTCCCAGGCACCAACCCCGCCGGCACCATCGTCTGTGGCGAGAAGTTGCTCCGCAACATACGCGAGACCGATTGGTCAAATACCCTCCTGGAGGCCCCCGTGACGGTCAGCATAGGAGCTACCTGCGTGCAGTTTGGCTCCGGCCTCACCCTCCCAGAACTGACGGGAATCCTCGACTCGCAACTAGAGCAGGCCAAAATGAATGGCCGCAACCGCATAGTGATGAACACCCGCCAGATCACAGGCAAACCACAATACTAGGGAATACCGAGTACCTTTATTCCATTAGCAACCAGGCACTCGTCACTCGTCACTCTTACGCCATCTGCTTCTTCGTCCGCCCTACCACTCGCGCTCGGAACTCCCCGGCCTTGCCCGTGGTGAACGTGATCCCCAGTAGCACCAGCATCAAGCCCGCTATCGCCGCCCAGGTGATCGTCTCGTGCAGCAGCAGCGCCCCCCACATCAGCGCGAAGCCCGGCAGCAAATAGGTCACGAGGAGGGTGCCCGTCACGCCCACGTTGTTCAGCAGCCAGAAATATAGCAAAGTGGCGACCGACGTGCCCAATATCGAGAGGGTTGCTACCGAGCCGATAGCCTGCCACGACGGCACCTGCGAGGGTACCTGGAACAGCGCGAACGGCAATAACATAAGCGAGCCTGCTATCAACTGCCCGGTCGCACCAATGTGCGGGGGTACTCCCTTCAACCTCCTGCGCCCGTAAATCCCCGAAATAGCGTAGGCCAACGCCGCCAGCAACACCGCTCCCTGCCCCAGCAGGTACATAGTGGTGTCCACGTCCCCTTTTTGCTCAAGGTTGCCGCTCACCACCAGCACCACGCCCGCCATGCCCAGGAACAGCCCGATCAACCGTCCGGGCGACAGCTTATCGGCCCACACCCACACAAAACCCAGCGCTCCACCCCACAGCGGCGTACAGGCGTTGTATATTGAAGCCAGCCCGCTGCTGATGTATATCTCCCCCCAGGTGATCAGCACGTAGGGCAGCGCGCAGTTGATCAGGCCCATCACGGCCAGCGTCACCCAGTTGTCGCGCATCAGCCCAAACGTCCCGGCCCGCGCCGCCCCCAGACCCACTAACGTCAGCGCGGCCAGCGCCAGCCTCATCTCGACCAGGAAGAACGGCTCCATCTCCGCCCCACCCACCTTGATAAACATGAACGAAGCGCCCCATATCGCCCCCAGCAGCAACAATACCCCGAACCCCTTAGCCGACATCTCCCCGCTCCTCTCCTATTCGCTCCCTGATTGTTTCCTCTCTAAATTCTAAACCCATACCTTATGCAACCGCTATCTTATTCTTGCTATCTATAGTCCCAAACGCGAAACACAAAGCTCATGTATAAAAAGGGTGCAAAAGTAGGCTAGGTGCCTGGTAGCACGACCCAACTAGGAGTTTGTCATTCTGAGCGAAGCGAAGAATCTCGTCCTTCGCGCATGATCTTGGGGATACAGATTCTTCGCTTCGCTCAGAATGACAAAAGCAGGTGGGTCGGTTTCCATGTGGCCTTGTACTCCTTTTATACATGAGCTTAATAAATAATCTTGGCGCTCTTGGCTTCTTGGCAGTTCCGTCTCTTACGTTTCACGTTTCGCGTTCCGTATCCCCCGACATGGGACTTCTTACCCTCCCCAACTAGGACTTCTTGCTTCTATTATTATAAGCCTAAGCGCGGCTATAATGCTCACAGGGAACCTTGCGTCGGCGTGTGGGTCTTGTTTTGATTAGCGAATGTGTAGCCGGCGTATTCATGGCGTTATCCGAAATTACATGCACTAAGTAGGATGAACCGTGTGCGCTAACAACATACAAAGATTGAACTCACTCCAACCTCTCTCTCAGGACGAGGAGTGGGACGCCGGGCATGCTCAGCCGCAACCGACATACCCCACCAACGGCGCGAGCTACCCGGCGCAGCCCGCGTTCGACCCAAGGTTCCAAATGTCTCAGGATGGGTCGCAGCCGCTCCCCAGGACCGAGAGTGGCGGTATCTTCGCAATCCCTAACGGCCCGCTCCCCGATGAAATACCCGGCTTCCCCTTCCCGGACCCGTCGGAGCTGTCCGAAAACCCCGCCTACGCGAGCAAAGCCACCGGCCCCATGCCTGCTGTGCCCCCAGCGCCCCAACCCACACGCATGCCCACCAACCCCGGCATGCCAAACGGGCAGGCGCGCCCGGCCATCCAGCCTTTGGGGGGCGCACCCGCCTCTCGCCAGACGGGCCCCAACCTCCCCGGCCAGTCCGGCCCCATGCAATCGCCGCGCACTACCGGCGGCATAGGCGGCGTCCAGACCCGTAACGGCTACGGCGCTCCCAATGGTGTCGAAGGCTGGCAGAACACATACCTCGACCCTCTCGAAACCCTCTTCCCTGAGCCGCGCTCCCTTGCCGAGACCGGCATCAACCAGGGCCTGATCGCCGACCTGGTGATCAAGACCATGTACTTCACCTCCTACATGAGCGGCCAGGACATATCGAACATACTCCGCCTCCCCTACTACGGCGTGCTCGACCAGGTGATCATGCTCATGAAGAAGGAGCAGTTGTGCGAAGTGAGCGGCACGTCGGGCCTCGGCGAGGCCGGCTACCAGTACGTGCTCACTATCAAAGGCATGGAGCGCGCGCACCAGGTCCTTGAGCGTTCCAGCTACGTAGGCGCGGCCCCCGTGCCCCTCGGCAGGTATATCGAGACGCTCAAGATCCTCACCTCCAACAAACCGAACGTCTTCCGCGATACGGTAGAGAACGCCTTGCGCGGCATGATCATCAGCGAAGACCTTACTAACTGCGTTGGCGCAGCCGTCAACGCGGGCAAATCGCTCTTCCTCTTCGGCGCGCCGGGCAACGGCAAGACCCTCCTGGCCGAGCGCATTGCCACCATGCTCGGCGGCGCGATAGCCGTCCCTTACGCAATCGAGGCCGACGGCCAGATCATCCAGATGTTCGACCTCAACAGCCACCGCCCGGTAGTTCCGGCGGGTGCCAGCGAAATGGATTCCGCCAAGGCCGAGCTTGCGGATAGGCGCTGGGTGCGCGTGCATCGCCCCGTGGTGGTCGTTGGCGGCGAGCTAACCATGTCCTCGCTCGACCTCGTCTACAACGAGAACTCAGGCTTCTACGAGGCCCCCTTCCAGCTAAAGGCCAACGGCGGCCTCTTCCTCATAGACGACTTCGGCCGCCAGCAGATCAGCCCCCAGGCCCTCCTCAACCGCTGGATCGTGCCCCTGGAGAAAGGCGTCGATTTCCTGACCCTCAAGACCGGTAAGAAGCTACAGATCCCCTTCGAGCTTTTCCTGGTCCTCTCCACCAACCTCAACCCCGAAGACCTCATCGACGACGCCTTCCTCCGCCGCATCCAGAA
>JBAURA010000788.1:0-7427 GCA_049580985.1 Chloroflexia bacterium | reverse complement strand
GCATACGGGATCATCCCCCGCGCCGTGCGGGACCGAGGAGGTGCCGTCGTGCGCCAGCGCCACGTATGGGAAGGCGTTGCGGAACGGCACATCGTTGGCGTCCACGCCGTCGCCCAGCTGAGCCGCGAGCGGATCGGGCGTGAAGTCGGGGTGGAACAGAGCATAGGCCGCGCCCGCCACTGCCTTGAGGGAGATGTCGGTCACGTCGTCGGCCAGGCGGCGTCCATCGGGATAGCCGGCCAGGTCGCCGCCCACCACGCCGAGGGCGTTGGGGTTAGCCGAAGGGGGCACGCCCATGTTCAGGCGTAGCTGCTCGGAGGGCTTGAGCGTATCCGTCGCGGGCTGGGTCGCGCCGGGGATGCCGGTCAGGAAGATCGCCACCAGGTCATCGCGAGGCGTGGGTGGGACCTTGATGTTGTAAAGCGCGGTGAAGAGCCTGGCAAGCTCAGGGTCGGTCACGCCGCCCAGGAACTGGGCATCGTCGGCAGGCTTGGAGTAGTTCCACAGGTCCTTGGCGGCCAGGGGCACTACTACTTCGTTCACCAGGGGAGCGCCGAGGCGGCTGACCTGCACCCACTCGCCGCTGCCTTCGATCTTGGGGCCGTTGATAACGCGGGTCTTCTGGCGATAGGAGGTTGTCCACACGCCGATAACCGCGTTGCCCGCGCCCGCGCCAGATACGGCCTGGCCGTCTTTGGTCAGCAGGTTCTTGGGGATCTGGAGGGCGATAGTCTGCACGTTGTAGCCCTTCAGGCCGTCAACACCGCCGCCGGCGTTGCCGGGGAGCTTACGGATCGTCAGCAGGTCGAAGACGTTGAGGTCAACGAAGAAGGGGTCGTCGGACTGGCCGGCGAACACCATGCTGCCGTCGCTGAGGGCCTGGATACCCTGGTTGCTGAGGGCCTCGTAGTTAGGGGTAGACTTCGCGCCGATGTTCACGGGCGGGACCTTGAGGCCGGTGCCCAGCTCAGTGGTCTGGCCGTTCACGATCCGCTTGACGCTGTAGGTCTGCTTGACGTTCAGGTTGGCCGAATCGATGCTGTCGATGGGGCCTGTGTTGTAGAGGAAGGTGTTGCCGTTGCCCACCGTCGTGTTGAAGTCGAACTGGTAGGTGATGTGCGATTGGGCGTCGCCTACGTTGTCGATGTTGATCTCGTAGAGCACGTCGTCGCCGAAGGTGAAGTAGTTGGGGCCACCCACCGGCTCTTCGAGAGGCCAGTATGTGGCGATAAGGGTGACGGTATCAGGCTTGTCTGGGCTGGTGAATGCGTAGAGGTCGTTGCCGTCGGCCTGAGGGTCGTTGGCGATAAGGGGAGCTTCGCGATGGCTGGAAGCGTTCGTCCTGGTAGTGCCTGCGCTGAAAACCGCCAGGCCAAGCACCAGGAGGATGGCAACCGCCACATTGAATATCCTTGTAGCTTTCATTCGAGTAGTCTCCTCATGCCCCTGCTCGTTATCTGAAGGGGCCTATTAGTCGTGTGATTGTAAGTTGATCTTCGCGGCACGAATCCCTTGCTCTCCTGTTGTCGAGGGGCGTGGGCTGCTCGTGAGCCGTGCTAAGTGCGGGTTTTCCCTCTCTCGAAATGACCCAATGTGGACCTGGGTCGAATGTGGTGGCCTGGGTACGCCCCTCCCGGCCTTCATCACCTCCCTCTGCGTTGCGGCTCAAAGAGATACCGCGTGGGGTCGAAATTATGCGGCGCAGGTCATATCGCTACCCTTATGACACTTCAGTGCGCACGGTAAATCAGCCTGCTGGATAGGTCCAGCGACTAAGGAATCCGGCGGTTCATGCCAATCTTGCCTATTGTCCCTGCGCCGGGCGCTGGCTCAGGGACAACCGGCTCATTTTAGTCTACGCACAGGATCATCAATTGGATTTCCTTGCTCTCAGGAGATTAATTCCGACAAGGATGTTCCAGGCCGGGCTGACAATAAAGCCGGTGATCGCCGCCGGGACCAGTATGCCGAGGTTGGTCGGGCTGAGTATGATGAGGCGGCCCAGGTAGATCACGACGAGGAGGGCAGCGAGCGCGTAGCCCAGGTAGGCAAGGCTCCTGGGGAAGCCGCCACCCTTCGACATGAGCCAGGAGACACCGAACAAGGCGAGGCCCGCCAGGCCAAAGGTCAGCAGCCCGCGCGGGTCTACCTGGCTTGGCAAATCGGCGTTGGGGGTTGCGGGCGGGTTGATACTGTTGCCCAGGTCGTACCCACCGTGGATCACCGAGCCTATCGCCGCGACCACGCCCAGCAGCATAGCCCACTGGGCCATACCCGCATCCACCGCCTTCAAGCGGCGATAGAGGGCCACCATCACTATGCTGGACGCGATCCCGCCCGTCATCAAGAAGATCGAGTAGAGCAGCGGCTCCTTGAGCACCACGAACGCAATCGAGTATAGCAACCCCGATAAGCCCGCCCCGATAGCCGAATAACCCCCCAGCCTCTCGAAGGAGGCCGCATCTGCTTCTACCATAGAGGTGTCATGTACAATTGCCTGTGTTGCCATCGTTGTAGCTCCTTTGTCATGGGTGATTGATACGTGATGCGTGATACGTCACTTACGTTTTACGTTTTACGCCGTCCACGGTCCACCGTCCACCGTCCACCCTCATAGCTCAGGTAGCAGGCCGATTTCGCGCAGCATAGACGCTACGTCCCATACGTGCACCGCCTTCTTGATCTTGCCGTCCTCGAAATGGAAGGTGCTGGTGCCGAGCACTTCTACCCTCCTGCCGGTGGGCGGGATGTGCATGATAGTGCCCAGGTGTGTGCCCCGCCCTTTCCACACGAGTACGGCCCTGTTCTCCTGGATCACGGCGTCGTGCTCAACGAAACACATATCGGGGAACGCGGCCAGGTAATGCTCGAACGCCATACGCGCTTCGCCCTGCCCGTGCTGAGGTAGCTGCTGGTTCACGTCCACGCCCTCGTAGTCCTGGGCGGTGAGCGCGAGCAGGCTCTCTATGTCGTGCCTGTTCATCGCGGCCACCAGGGCCTGGATTAGCTGTTCTACACTTTCTTTATTGGACGTACTTATCATGGGCTGGCTCCTCTGCTATGTAAGTGGCACCTCTATCTGCATGCCCGACTGTATAAGCTCAGTCGCTCTAGGTGCGCATGCAGACCCTCCGCCCGGTGCTAACAAGATTATGCAGCCGGTGTATGCTCACTTTACAGGCCGAAAAGTATTCACAATCTGCTCAATCAGGGCAGGCATAATGTCATGCGGCCTCATGCAGAGGATAGGTCATTGGGCTGGGATGGCAGATACAGCAAGCCCCACAGGGAAGATATGCCGTAGCCCAGGGCCTGCGTCCCGTGCATACCCCGCCATCCAGGCCAAAGTCCCGTAGGGACTTTCTTGCCCCACCAACTCAATTAAAGATCGAGCGTGACGGAAAACCGTCACGCTCCATGCTCTCATGTTCCATTTAAGGAAGGGGAAAGCGGGCCGGCACTGCCCGCCTCCGCACCCGCCCAGGCTGGAAGAAGGCAGCACCGTTTCCGATAACACAAGTTTATAGCGCGCTCGTTATAGGGGGATTAAGGAAGTGTTAAGCAGTGTTAACGGGATACTTGGGGACGGTGGACGACCCTACCGTCCACTCCTATCAATACTTCGACACATTGATCTCGTCCATCTTGCCTGTTACCAGGAAGATCACGCGCTCGCAGATGTTGGTCACTCGGTCGGCTATGCGTTCCAGGTTGTGGGCCACCCACAGCAAATGCGTGGCGCGGTTGATCGTGCCTGGATCGGCCATCATGAACGTCAGAAGCTCGCGGTAGATCTGCTCGTAAAGCTGGTCGATGCCATCGTCTTCCTCGGCTATGGCGCGCGCCGAGTCGGGGTCGCGCTTGACGAAAGCGTCCATGCTCCGGCGCAGCATCGAGCGCCCCATCTCCTCCATGCGCGGGATGTCCACCAGCGGCTTCAAGGGCGGCTCGTCACCGATCATAATGGCGATCTTGGCGATCCCCTCGGCATGATCGCCCATCCGCTCCAGGTCGGTGATGATGTTGAGCACGGCGGCGATGATCCGCAGGTCGGAGGCCATAGGTTGCTGCCGGGCGATCAACAGCAAACACTGCTCCTCGATCCCAAACCGCTGCTGGTTGATCTTGAAATCGTCGTCAATGACCTCCTGGGCCAGCTTGCCGTCGCGCGTCTTGAGCGCGTACACAGACCTCTGTATGGCCTTCTCGACCATGCTCGACATAACCAGCAGGCTGTCCTGCACAGCCTGAAGTTCCTGGTGAAATACATCTCTAGGCATAGTAGCTCCTTCCTAACCAAACCTGCCTGTAATATAATCTTCCGTACGCTTGTCCCTGGGGGTAGAGAAGATCTCGGCGGTCTTGCCAAACTCGACCAGTTGCCCGCGTACTTGCTCGTCGGTGAGCATGAAGCCGGTGAAATCGGAGACGCGAGCGGCCTGTTGCATGTTGTGGGTCACGATCACTATGGTGTAGTTCTTGACCAGCTCCTGCATCAGGTCTTCGATCTTGAGGGTGGAGATCGGGTCGAGGGCCGAGGCAGGCTCGTCCATGAGGAGCACTTCCGGCTGGAGAGCGATGGCGCGAGCGATGCAGAGGCGCTGCTGCTGGCCTCCCGACAGCGCCAGCCCGCTCTTGTTCAGGTTGTCCTTCACCTCGTCCCACAAGGCCGCCTGCCGCAGCGACCATTCTACGAGGTCGTTGTAGTTGCCCCGGTAGCCATTGATCTTCGCGCCGTACAGGATGTTCTCCTTGATCGAGCGCGGGAAAGGGTTGGGCTTCTGGAAGACCATACCCACCCTGCGGCGCACCTCCACCGGATCAACACCGCGCGCGTAGATGTTTTTGCCTTCCAGCAATACCGCCCCTTTGGTGCGCACTCCACTGATCAGGTCGTTCATCCGGTTGATGGAGCGCAGGAGCGTACTCTTGCCGCAACCGGATGGCCCAATCAGGGCGGTGATCTTCTTCGAGGGAAACTTAAGCGAAACGTCCGTCAGGGCGCGGGTGGAGCCGTACCAGAGGCTCAAGTCCTGGATCTCCACGGCAATATCGGCGGCGCCGAGGTCATGATACGTGGTCCGTCGAAATAGTTCGGGGGCTGTTTGCATCGTGTCACTCTTTGATCTGTCTGTGATTATACTTATCATTCGGTTTCTCCAATGTTCGCGAGCATACGTGTCTATATCTTCTCCGCAACGTGCGCATACATGGCCCTACCGTTGCTTGCGCCGCAAGCGATAGCGCAAGATGACGGCGACGGAGTTCATTGTCAGCAGCACGGCCAGCAGAATGACGATGCCCGCCGCCGCCAGGTCGTGGAACTCGGCCTGGGGCTTGGATACCCAGTTGAACAGCACGATTGGCAGCACCGTGAAGGTGTCCATCGGGTTGTTGGGTGTAAAGAGCACAAACGTGAGCGCGCCGATGGTGATCAGGGGCGCGGTCTCCCCGATGGCGCGGGAGGCGGCAAGGATGTTGCCCGTGAGTATGCCGGGGAAAGCGTTGGGCAGCACGTGGTGCCAGACCGTCTGCCACTTGGTCGCCCCCACAGCGTAGGAAGCGTCACGGATGCTGGAAGGCACGGCCCGGATCGCCTCGCGGGCCGCCACGATAATAGTGGGCATCACGAGCAAGGCCATAGTCAGCGACCCCGCGATCACGCTCCGGTCCAGGGCAAACCAGCGCACGAAGACCTGCAACCCCAGCAAACCATAGATGATCGACGGCACGCCCGCCAGGTTAGAGATGTTGATCTCGATGAAGCGGTTGATCTTGGTATCCGAGGCGTAATCTTCCAGGTAGATGGCGGACATTACACCCAGCGGCAGTGAGATGATGATCGTAAAGAACATCATATAGAGCGTGCCGTAGATAGCCGCCTTGATGCCTGCCCTCTCCGGGAACCGCGAATCGAAGCTGGTAAGGAACTGCCAATCGAGCCACGGTATACCCCGCACCAACACATCCGCGATCAGCGTAACAAGCGCCCCCAGCCCAAAGAGTATGCTGGCTATCCCGAACGCCACGAAAATATATCCCCGTGCCTTGCGCGCGCCCAGATTTGGCCGGAAGACCTTAGAAATAGCCGGCACACGCTTGCCCACACCGGCGTTAGCAGCACTCATAAGTCATAATCCTCATACGTCATACGTGAGGACGATGGACGATGGACGATTGTCAGTTGCCAGTTGTCAGTAGACAATGCAACGTGACTTTCGTCTTTTGTCCACCGTCCATCGTCCATCGTCCATCGTCTAATCGTATACCTCGCGGAACCGGCGGACGAACCAATGGCTGAAAGCGTTCATCAGGAAGGTCATAACAAACAGGGTAGCGCCCACCGCGAAAATCGTTTGGTAGGCAAGAGAGCCTGCCGGTGTGTCACCCAAACTTACCTGGACGATGTAGGCGGTCATGGTCGCCATGCCATCCAGTGGGTTGAAACTGAACAGGGGGTTCTGTCCGGCTGCCACCGACACGATCATTGTCTCGCCTACAGCCCGCGACAGGGCAAGGATGATAGAGGCCACGATGCCCGACAGCGCGGCGGGGAAGACTACCTTGACTCCCACTTCGAAACGGGTCGCCCCCAGGCCATACGCCCCCTCGCGCAACGCCATTGGCACAGCCGACATGGCGTCTTCACTCAAGGAGGCCACCATGGGCAGGATCATTATGCCCATGACCAACCCCGCGCTCAGGGCGTTATACGTCGAAAGAGCCGGGATAAAATTCCTGAGCAGAGGCGTAACGAAAAGAAGGGCAAAGAAGCCGTAGACTACAGTGGGCACGCCCGCCAGTATCTCCAGGAGCGGCTTGAGAATCTCCCTGGCGCGCCGCGAGGCGAATTCGCTCAGGTAGACCGCCGCCAGCAGGCCAAGCGGCACCGCTATCAGGATAGCGATAAAGGAGGTCGTGAGCGTGGCCGAGATGAGCGCCCAGATGCCGAATCGCTGGTTCTCGAAAAGAGGGGTCCACTGCGTGCTCCCGAAGAACTCGCCAAGCGACACCTTCTGGAAGAAACCCAAGGCGTCCGCGAATAGCGACAGGATGATCCCCAAAGTAGTGAGCACAGAGATCGCCGCAGCCCCAAACATGAGGCTGCGGACCACGTTCTCGCGCGCATCCCTCGCCGCGTTCCGGGTCAGCGTAGTCCGCGCCGGGAACTTGCCGGGGTATCTATGCGGGTCAACGGTCTCTTGGGCCATTCTCCTCCGGTTTCTAGTTCCAGGTTCAAGGCCCGCTCTCAACCTGGAACCAACCTGCTAAGCGATATTCTCTCACTATGCTCCCAGTCTAAATTATGTGGGAAAGAGTTTAAGCACTGGTTAGCAGAATGTTAACAACCTGTGCAGAATTGTTAACAACACACCATCCAGCGCGGGACTCGTAGTCCCGTAGGGACTCATAGCTTAGAGTTGCCT
>JBAURA010000787.1:0-5677 GCA_049580985.1 Chloroflexia bacterium | reverse complement strand
GGGAGCAGGAAAAGGGAGTAGCGCACGTAGAGGTTCAGCCCCCAGCCCACCAGCGCGAACACCAGCGCCGACATGGCCCACACAAAGCCGGCCATGCGAAGCCGCGACACCGGGCCGAATGCCGATAGGGAGCGGCCACGCGCGGGCGCAAGGGCCAGGAAGCCGAGGAGCGCGCCCAGCAAGGGCCACGTATTGAAGTAGGCCCAGAACTCGCGCCAGAAGCCCTGTAGGCCACCCCAGAACCACTCTCCCCACGTGTGCACCTCTCGTATCAGAAGCCCCAGCGTCCTGTCGTGGACGGCCCCACCGATCAGCACGCTGATCCCGTCGCCCTCACCCGTGGGCCCCTGTTCGCCTCGCGAGCTGCCGATCTCGCTCAGGGTTGCCAGCATGGTAGGGAGGATATTCCGGTAATAGAGGAGAAAAGCCGCCACCACCGCCAGCGCGAATGCCCCCGCCACCTGGAACGCCCGTCTGCGTGTGTTCAGCCCGCCACGCCTGCCCGCGAGAAACCACACCACGCACATCAGGATTATGGAGAAAGAGAGTATCTGGACCACGGCGGGGTGACTCAGCACGCCCATCAGCAGCAGCCCCACGAGGAGCCAGAAAGCGGGCCGTCGCGGGTGCAGGTCGGGCGCGACCACGAACACCGTAAAGATGAGAAGGACAAAGAACTCGGCGAATACGTTAGTGGTGATGCCCCAGGAGAAGACGAGCACCGAAAGGGGCATGGTGAGGTAGAGAGCAGCCGCGATCAGCCCGGCGCGAGCGCTGCGCAACACCGAGACGGCCACGTAATAGAGGAGGAAGGCCCCCGCCGTGCTGAGGCCAATGGTGAAGAGCCGCACGGCAAGAGGGATGTCGCCTATGAGCCATTGCAGGGGCATCATGAAGATATAGGCGGTCATCAGGTAGAACGTGTCGCGCCCGGCCAGCTCCGAGGCCACGTGCATGTAGATCAGCTTCCCGTTTTGCGCGTCCTCGAACCTGTGGACGTGATAGAAGAGGTCCACGATGAAGATCTGCGGGTGAAGCTGGCCCGCCAGCCGCACGGCAAACACAACGAAAACGAGAGTGAGCAGCACCCGAAAAGCGAGTGTAGACCCATGACGCATGACGTATGACGCATCACGCAGCAGCCAACGGCCTATGAGCCAGATCATAGCGGTAAAGATAGCAGCGGCGACTATTGCCTGTGGCCATATGGCATGCCAGCCGCCGGAGGTAAGCCAGAGGCGGTCCCAGGCCAGAAGGCCAGCAGCCAACACCGATACGGCAATAGAGCCAAGCAGGACACCACCTGTGCCCCAGCCCAGCAGCGCCAGGACAAGCCCGAAGAGCGCGACTGCTCCAGCCACGGAAGCGAGCACACCTATCGGGGGCGCGATGAAGCGATCAGGGTTCGGACCAGGGACGACCTGGATCCTGCTCATAACGATGCCCAAAGTGCGAGGGTCGCCGGGCGGGGTGAAGGCGTTGGTCAGCAGGTGGAGAGAGAGCGTGCCGTCGCGAACCTTTTCGCGGGGTATGGAAATAGCATAATCAGTCAGGTCGGGGCGGGGCTGAAAATCCAGCAGGGTCTCGCCTTCGCTCTCCACACGCAAGGTAGCCGGGGGTTGGCCGGGCGGGCGGTTGCCGCTCATGGTGAGTGTCACGTCGAAGTCCTGCGTACCCACGCCTTCCAGCACGATGTACGAGTCGTCGCCGGTCCAGCGGAAGGTCTGCGAGGGATCGCCCTGCATCCGCTCTCCCGCGTTGAACCCGCGCAGCACCGGCCCGTCGGTGGGTGAGCCGACCGCTATATCATAGGTGGGGCGCACCTGGTAGGCGGCCACCGCCAGGACGGCGGCGACGACCACGCCTAAGTATATGCCAGGGTTGGCTATGCGCCGGAGCAGGCGCCTCATACCCTCAGTCATGGCGTGCTCTGCACTTCGGTGGCATGACCACTGCTCGCTCCCCGCCTATAGACCGACACGAATTCGTTGGACCACACCCGGTTGCCGGGGTTATAGCCATAGAGGAGAGGATCGTCCCGCGCCCACAGGATGGCATAGTCGGGCCTCACCTCGGGATCGGAGGGGCTTATCGCCTGGCCGAAGCTGAGACGCGGGTCGCCATACTGCGGGCGGTCGCGCAGGAGCCAGCCGAGCGCGGCCATGTACCCGCCGCTCACGAGGGCTGAGGCGTTGCCACTGATTATCGGGTCCTTCCCCGGAGAGCCAAGCAGTATGGAGGCTCCTGGCGGGATGACGTTCGCAAGCTCACTCACCCCGCGAGGCTTGAGGTAATAGACTCTATCGGGGCCGAAATCCTCGACCTGCACGAAGTCGTCCATCACTTTAGCGGCGGGATTGGTGGAGCGCCACTCGAAATCGGTGCGCTGGGGTGCGCTCAGGTTATCCAGGTGCACGGCCACGTACTCCACATCGAGCATACGTAGGACGTCGAGGCTGCGCGGGCATGGGAAGCAGTCGGTCGTCTCCAGCACGACGGCGGAGTAGGAGAAGGGGCGGATGCTGGTGCTCGCATTGATCGTGTCATGCCAGTGGTAGACGCTGTAGTACTGGTAGAGGTTCGCCATCTCCACGTTTGGGTCGCCGGGCTTGTAGTACACCATAGGGTACTCGGCGATGACCGTGTGCGGCTGCTCGCCGAGCCACCTGTAGACCGGGGGCACAGCAGCGCGCGTGCCTACCGGTTGCATCGAGATGGGCGCGCTCCAGCTTTCAGCCACCGGCAGCAGCATGAGCACCACGGCGGCGACAGGTACGAGCCAACGCCGTGAGTTTGAACGCTCCCAGCGCGCGGCGAGCCACCGTAAGACATAGAACGCGCCGATGCCCGCCAGCACCGCCAGGGCAAAGGCGGTCAGCACGCCGATGCGGGTCACGACGCGCATGCTCTGGAAGCCTGGCACCCACTCGTGGAGCAGGTAATAGGGAAGCGGCATGATACGCTGGATCGCCGCCGGATCGTAGTTGTTGGCGGCGTAAGTCAGTTGCAGGCTAGGGCCAAGCGAGAGAATAGCGGTGAGCAGGGCGATGATCGCGTAGAAGAGAGCGTGCTTTCGCAGTGATATCGCAGACAGAGGCGCCTGCTCCAGACTGGGCACCTTGTGCGAGCAACCGAATACGCCCACCAGCGCGAGCACGAGGGTGAAGAGGCCGGGGAAGGCCGCGCGCTCGATAGACCACGGGCCGGGGTCGGCGAACGGGGCGAGCACGCCCTGGAGGATAGGGTTGGCGCGGTAGACCGCCAGGAAGCTGGACAACGTATTGGAGAAACGCTCGGCCTCGAAGATGCCCCGGCTGAACTCCTGGCCGCCCTGGAGCGTAACGTAAGGCACGATGATCGGAAGCATGATCAGCGCCGACACGCCCATCGCGGTTGCGACCTGGCCCACGACGCGCCACGCGAAGAGGCGGCGCTCGAACAGGAAGTAATAAGCGAAGAAGAGGCCAAGCAGGAGCGCGGTGTAGAAGGCGAGGTAGTGCCCCGACAGCGCCTGCACGGTGAAGAGCGCGCCTAGCGCCCACGCCCAACGCCATCTGCGGGTCCACAGCAGTTTATAAGAGGCCAGCAGGATGAACGGTACCCACTGCACGTTGATCAGCGTCTGGTGCGGGAGGTGGTTGAGCCGGTAGAAGCAAAAAGCGAAAGCCGCGCCAGCCACCAGCCCCGCCCAGCCGTTGCCCGTGATATGCCGCACCAGCAGCCACATACCGTAGCCAGATAAAACGAACGTGAGGAAGAGGAGGGTGTTGTGGCTCAGGACAGGATTGCCTGTCAGCCAATAGAGCGGAGCGGCCAGTACCGCCTCCGTGAACGATAGCTCGTCAAAGGCGAGGGTGCCCCTGAATGGGTACATGATGTTGGCGTCGAAGAAGTGCGATGGGTCGGTAGCCAGGGAGTGGGCCTGCCAGGCCATGGCCCACACGCTGTACAAGGGGTCGCCTTTGTCGATCACGTAGCCTCCCAGTTGAGGCAGCATCGGCCAGGTGGCGACGGTGGTCAGCAGCACAAACGCGGCAAGCACGCCCAGGTGGATGACGAGAGACGGTAGACGGCGGACGGTGGACGGTCGCTCATCCGTTGTGGGTTCGGGAACCAGGTCTGATATGATGGGTGGTGCTAGCTGGTCAAGCATGCTTGTATGCGTTAGAGCCTTTCCCTGACACGGGACAGCACGCGCAGGAGCGTCTGCGCGCCCTGTTCCCAACTGTAGTGTGTACGGATAAAGCGAGCGCCCGCCTGGCCCATCGTCTGGGCGCGACTGGGGTGTGCCCACAGGTGGGCGATTGATCTGCCCAGCGCTTCGGGTGTCACCTCCACGAGGTGTCCACTCACGCCGTCCAGCACGGTGTCACAGGGCCCGCCCTCGTTCACCGATACCACCGGCAGGCCAAGCGATAGAGCCTCGATCACCGACAGGCCAAAGCTCTCCTCCCTGCCGGTATGAACGTACACGTCGGCGAGGGCATAGTGCGCCGGTAGCTCCTCCTCAGGGACGGCTCCCACGAAGATTATGTCCTTGCCAACCTCCATGCCGAGTTCCTCAGCCAGCGCGCGCAGGTACTCGCGCTCAGGCCCATTGCCTACCACGAGGGCAACCCCTCCCGGACTCAATTGTGCGGCATAACCGACCGCTCGCAGGAACAAATCCACACGCTTTCTCGGATGAAGGTGGTTCACGGTGACGGCTACTCTCTTGTCGGGCAACGAGTAGCGGGCGCGGAGGGTTTCCACCAGGGCAGGATCGGGGGGCTGAAAATCTACGCCGTGCTCTATGACGGTGGCGGGGCGGTCATAAGCTTCCCTGATCTTCCGCGAACCGAAAGGACTGTTCGACAGCACGCGATGGGCCGAGCGCACCATGCGGCGGTCAATGCGCCTGTAGAGTCCGAAGAATGGGCGTAGGAGCGAGCCAACCAGGCCCATGCGAGACACAATGTCGCCTGTGTCGCGATAGATAAAGCGGGGCGGCTCGAAGCAGAAGTAGAGGATAGGGACCTGCGTGCGAGCGAACCGGAACAGCAGGCGGCGAGCAAACCACATCGCGGGCACGCTGGGAGGCCCAAAGAATATCACGCCGTCCAGCGAAGCGCGGGGTACGCGTAAAGCGAGCGCCGGGCCAAGCGCGTACTCGATGGCGGCGTCAAGGTAATGGTTACCCGTCAGGTTGAGCGGCCACCCAGTCTCGACCAGGCGCACGCCGGGGCCGAGCGCGGCGCGGCATTCGGGAGCGAGATGGTGGGTAAGGAGCAGAACGTCAGCGCCAGGGCCGAGCGCGCGGGCGGTGTAGTCGGCCAGCTTGAGGATGAGCCGTTCGGCCCCGGTCAGCTTCTTGATCCGCGGGTAGAAGAAAACCAGCGCCAAGGCTATTCCGAGGACCTCGCCCCGGCGCCGGAGGCAGGCATCTCAGCCTCGTCTATGATCATGATCGGGATGCCGTCGCGCACCGGGTATGCGCGCCCGCACTCCTCGCAGACGAGCCGCGCCCCCTCCGGGTGGACAGCGGCCTTATCCAGAGGGCATACGAGTATCTCAAGAAGATCGGAAGGCAGTTCCGAGGCGGGGGTTTCTTTTCCTGTCATGGTTGGCTCCTGGTTATCGGTTGTCAGTTGTCGGTTGTCGGTTGTCAGTTGCCGGTTGTCAGTTTCCAGTCACTAGC
>JBAURA010000786.1:0-7613 GCA_049580985.1 Chloroflexia bacterium | reverse complement strand
CATTTGGCATAATGGCTCGTGAGCTATGAGCGGCATAGAAGGTCTCCACAGTCTCGACCTAGCAAACAGCGGCGCCACTACCAGCGGCGGCACGCCCCGGCGTTATAGCGGGCGAACCGCCGCGCGTCCTGCGTTGCCCCCACGCGAACGGGCGATCCCTCCGCGCCCACCAGGCCACCTCACGGTCGATGGAGGCTCGGTTCGTGGGGGCGAGTATCGCGCCATCCCCCGCAGGATCAGGCCGGCAGTAGTGCCGTGGTCGGTCAGGCTGGTGATAGCGATTTCGCTGGTGGGGATCATCCTTGTACTATGGCGATCATTGGGCCTGCTGACGCCGCCTGTCGGCGCGCCAACCGGGATCGAGGCCACTTACGCCGCCGGGGTGAACGTGCTGGCGGGCCGAGTGGGAGCGCCCCTCGAACCCGTGCGGTTCATGCCACCGCCCGCGCCGTGGTACGGGGACGCTCCCGTGAACCCTGCCGCAGCCCTCCCGCTCTACACCTGGTTAGCGACCGGACTACACCTCTTGCTGGGCGAAGGACAGTGGCCTGGACGAGTCCTATCTATCGCCTTTAGCCTGCTGGCCGGGCTTGCGCTCTTCGCCCTGGTCCGCCGTAGCGCGGGCGCGCGGGCAGGCATATATGCGCTGTTGCTCTATTCCGTGGCCCCGTTGAGCATCGTGTTAGGCCAGCAATATTCGCCCGCCTTCCTTGTGCTGGCGGCCCAGGCGGGCGCGATGCTGGCGCTCGTGCGGTGGCGCTCGACGGTCAAGCAGGACGCTCCTAACGGCTCAACATTGGCATTCATCTCGGCGGTAGCAATAGCGGTGCTGTACGCTTTGCTCGACCCCGGCGCTCTCTGGTTGGTGGTCCCCGCCGCCTACGTCTTTATCGCCCCGCCCGGCGGCTCCAACGTTGATACCGGGCCGCTCTCCCTCCGCACGATCCGCCGCACGCAAGCCAACGCGACCCGCCTCCCGGACCTCTGGCAGAAGTCGCCCAACCGTGGCCGCCTCCTTACTTATGCGGGAGCTATACTGGCATCTTCGCTGGTCTGGTGGGCGCTTGCGCAGGCGGGGGTGCAAGGCATATCGCTCGGCGCGGAGCATGGTGGCGGCGGCCTGGCCGGCGCGCTGGGAGCGATCTTCAACGGCGGCTCATACGTGCTGATCATAGGCATCCTGGTCGAACGGGTGCTGACCATCGCGGGCTTGCTGCTGCTGGCCGCCGGTATCCTGCACGGGGCGCGCCCGCCCCTGCCCCTGGTCTTCCACGTGTGGCTGGCCGGCGGCGCTCTGCACGCGCTACTCGATGCCTCCCGCCTGCCAGCCCACGAGGATGTGTTGATTCCCCTGATCCTGCCCGCCTGCGCGCTCGCGGGCGTGGGGGCGGCCTGGGTTGGCGCTCTCCCTGCCCGCCTCTGGCTGGCGATCACCGAGCAGAGGCGCGAGCGCGACGCCGACTACACCATCTCCCCCCACACCGCCTGGCTGCTCGACCTGCCGGAGGAGCGGAACGCGGAGCGCCCGTCACGCCCGCAGGCGCAATTGGCGCTCGGCAAGAGCGTCGCCCAACGCTCCCAAACGCAAAGTATGCGCCTGAGGCGCGCCTGGTGGCTGGCCTTCGGCCACTTCGGCCTGCTCACTATCCTGGCCGTGATCGTCGTTGGCAGCACCCCCACCACGCTGGCTCGCCTGCAGCCCAATGCCAAATCGCAGCTACTGTCGGCGGTGGGCGCGGAGGTCGCTACCGAGTTGCCGGCCGATGCCAGGCTCATAATCGCGGGGCCGCACGCGCCGGAGCTATTCTTCGCAACGGGCACGACAGGCTGGGCTTTAGATAGCGAGCAGTTCAACCTGGCCGACGTCCAGCGGCTACAGCGCGCGGGGGCAGCTTACCTTTTGAGCGTGGACCAGGACTGGCTCGGCAAGCACCCGGAGTATCGCGGCTTGATCACAACCTACGGCGTGGCGCGCCTCTCCCGCGACTACATCCTATTCAACCTCAACTCGAAGCCCGAAGGCAACGATCGGCTCTATTTCCTGGAGAGCGGGCACACGTTGGGCGGCCATTTCAGGGCATTCTGGGAGCAGCACGAGGGCGTGGCGAAGCTGGGCTATCCGATCTCCGAAGAGCTTATGGAGAAGAACCCCCTCGACGGCCAGGAGCGCAAGGTGCAGTACTTCGAGCGTGCCGTGCTCGAATACCACCCGGAGCACGAGGGCACAAAGGATGTCGTAATGCTCGCCTCCGTCGGCCTATGGGTGACGCAGGGCAGGCAACTGCCCCGCGCCGAGCCAATAGAGAGCACCGCCGACAAGTGGTATTTCGCCGAAACGGGCCACATCGTCAAAGAAGCCTTCCTGCGGTACTGGCAGCAGAAGGGGAGCCTGGCGGCTTTCGGCTACCCCATCTCCGAGGAGATGCCGGAGATTAGCAGCGCCGACGGAAAGGTGTATACTGTACAATACTTCGAGAAGGCGCGTTTCGAGTGGCATCCGACCTACGCCGGCACTCCCACGGAAGTGCAACTCGGCCTGATAGGGAAGCAGGCGCTGGAGATGCCGCGCTAGTCATTAGGCGTAACGTGCCCCGTATGCATACTACAGGCCTGAGAGGCCGAGCCGGAGTGTGGGCGCGCTTGGAGATCGTTCAGCAAGCAGTTTCAACGAGGGAACATGCCGCTCTCGGCAACGCCAACCACGTGGGGGTCGCCGAGAGCGTGTTGCGCGCGCTTGCCTATTCGGACCTCTTTGACTACCCGCTCAGCCTGGGCGAGTTGGCTCGCTACCAGATCGAGACCCTCTACTCCAGCCTCGATATTGAGGCTGCGCTGGCAACCGACCCCGGTCTTCGGGCCGGGGTAACCCGGTCGGAAGATGGATTCTATTGCCTCCAAGGACGTGAGCAGGTGTTTGCTACCCGGCAGGCGCGGGCAGTCGCCTCGGCACGGGTCTGGCGGCGTGCCCGGCGCTACGGGGCGATCATTTCCCGCTTCCCCTTCGTGCGCATGGTGGCCGTGACGGGCGCGCTGGCGGTAGACAACATCGCGGCCCGTCCCGACATAGACCTGCTGGTGGTAACTGTAGCGGGCAGGGTGTGGGTCGCCCGGCGCGTGATAGTGGCCCTGGTCCGCTTAGCCAGGCTCTTCGGCGACGACCTCTGCCCGAACTACATCATCTCCGAAAAGGCGCTGAGCCTGGACCAGCGCGACCTTTTCACAGCCCATGAGCTTGCCCAGATGGTGCCCCTGTGCGGGCCAAAGACTTATCGCGACATGCTGCGGCAGAACGACTGGGCAGAGAGCTACCTGCCGTCCGCCTTCAAGCTAACCGCGCAAGACCTCCATTCGGGCAAGCCCGGCCCGGTGCGGCGCATGGTGGAGCGAGTGCTTGGCCTATCGATATTCGACAGGTGGGAGGGCTGGGAGCTATCCCGCTTGCGACAGAAACTGCGCCCGCTGGTGGGAGACGACGCGGAAGTAGTCTGCTCGCCATACCAGTGCAAGGGGCATACGGGCCTGCACCGCCAGTGGGTCACGGCCCGCTACGAAGAGCGCCTGCGAGAGCTGGGATTGCTCTAGGCGGCCATTCTGGATATAGCCCCCACATACGAGGACCGATGAGCACCGCCCAGGGCACCATGACCCCCACAGCCTTCGTGTCGGCTGTATCCCGCGAGGTAGAGGCGTACTTCCGGCGCGCGGGCACCCCCTTGCGCAAGAGCATGCGTTCCTGGCTCGCGCAGTTCTGGTGGGGCGATGACCGCTCGGTCCACTACGAATTGTGGGTCCACGGGACCACGCTCAGGCTTGAGATAGGGCTGCATTTCGAGTCAAGCGCCGCCCGTAACCGCGCCCTCTACACCGCGTTCGCCCAACACCTGATAGAGATCCAGGAAACGCTCGGTGAAACGCTCTGGCTGGAAGAGTGGGATAAAGGCTGGGCCAGGCTGTACGAAACGGTCCCTCTTTACCCGTTAGACGACGCTCGCGTGTACGCGGTCGCAGGCCGAATGTGCGAGATCATGGAGTGCTTGCAGCCAATGTACGAGGCGCTGGACGGTAGTCGGTAGTCGGTAGCCAGTTGTCAGTTATCGGTTGTCAGTTGTCGGTAGAGATCCGATCTGCCCACGGAAATATGTTAAGTGGGCAGACCAGATTCTTGTGCGTGTAAACATGCCTACGATGGAACCTCTCTTAGTCGTAGGCATGTTTGTCTTTCTGTATATGCGTCAATTACGTTTTACGTTCCTACCGATAACCGACAACTGACAACTGACAACCATCTCCTCTTCACCGTCCACCTTTCCACATCTGTGGAAACCCCTGCTCTGCCCCAACTGCCCCTGCTATACTCTTCGGGCCGGGCGGATCGTGCTTGCTGCGCCCGGTTTGATTATCCTTTCGGAGGCTTCGTCATGGCACTTCGCCGTACCCGCTTGTATCTCGCCCTACCGCTCATTTGCCTCTTACTGGGCCTCAACGCTGCCTTCCTTTCTGTAGCATCCGCGCAGGAAGCGAGCGACGTGCCCCAGATCGGCGCGCAGTCCGCCATCGTAGTTGAATACCCTGGCGGGCGCATCCTCTACTCCAAGAACGAGCACGAGCGCATGGCCCCCGCCAGCCTGACCAAGATCATGACCGCCATCCTCGCGCTGGAATACGCTGGCCCCGGTGAGATAGTAGCAGCCACCCCCGACGACCTGGTAGGCGAGAGCGCGATGGGCCTGGTCAGCGGCGAGCAGCAAACCATGCTCGACATGCTTTACGGGATGATGCTGCCGTCGGGCAACGATGCGGCCATGGCTATCGCGCGCCATCTTGGCTCGACCGTGGGAGCCAACGTGCAGGCCGAAGGGGCGGACCCGGTTGGGCGCTTTGCCGTGATGATGAACGTGCGCGCGCAACAGCTTGGCCTCGCCGATAGCCACTTCCTGAACCCGCACGGCCTGGACGCCGAGGGGCACTACTCCACCGCCTACGACCTGGCGAGCCTGTCGTGGTACGCGCTACATATCCCTGAGTTCAACAGAGTAGTGTCGCAAGCCTACTACGAAGCGCCTGGGCACCCCCTCCTGAACACGAACGAGATGCTGACCCGCTACGAAGGTGCCGATGGGATCAAGACCGGCTGGACCGACGGCTGCGGGCTGTGCCTGGCTACCTCCGCCAGCCGTGGGGGCCACCGCCTGATCTCCGTCGTCCTCAACGCGCCCCAGTGGTGGCAGGACAGCGCCGACATCCTCGATTATGGGTTCGCCAAGATCGCCAGCGATCCCGCCGGTGCGAACGACCCCACGCTGACCGTAAGCCAGAGCGGCGTAGTATCGGGGATGCTGGCAAACCCCGCCGCCGCCCTGCCGGTGCCCGCGCCCCTGGCGCAGGGAGGCGGACCCGCCGTAACCGCACCAGAGGTGCAATCCGAAGCAGCCCCAGAGGCCGGGGGAAACGTACTGGCAACCGAGCCTATGGGCATGCCCTCCATTGGCGGATCTGCTTCGCAGCGAGGCCCAGGCCTAATGTGGCTCCTGGTGCTCATCTCGCTGGCGGGCTTCGGTTGTCTGCTGATCGCGCGTGGGCTTGGGCCCCGGTTCCGGTTGCCGTTGCCGGTGGGTCTGCGCATGTTTACCAGTAGACAGACCAGGGAAGGGTCTGATGAGTACCTCTTCGAGCCGTTGCCCGTGCCCACAGTGCGTGCCAGCATCACCAATGCAGCCACACGCCGGCGCGAGCCTAACCTGCTCCTCCGCCCTGAAGACACGCATCTGCTGCACATCGAGCGGGCCGTGGCCCTGGCCGGCCAGGGCAAACAAGGCTCCAGCATATCCGAGTTCTTGCAGGCAATCCGCGTTGGTGGGCCGCTCGACGTGGGCATCCTGGCCGAGCAATACCAGCTCTGCGCGGAGGCATTCCTGGCCCTCGCCCGCGCCCAGGTAGCCGTAGGCGAGACCTCCAGCGCCAGGCGCACCCTGCTGCATGGCGTTCTGGTGCTGCCTCACGAGCGCGTCCTTCGCGTAGCGCTCTATCGCCTCCCACCGCAAGGATAAACTCATGCGCGGTATTTTGAAGGCGGGCTTCGGGTCCCGCCTTCTTGCTTTGCATAGACGAACAAATTTGAGACGTCCCCAAATGATGAATCCCTAATACTATGCCTTGCCATCTTTCAGCAAGACACGTAAAGAGCGTAGGGGCGGGTCCCCGTGCCCGCCTTATATCCTAACCCCGATCTTGACGTATGCAAAGAGGGTGGGCACGGGGTCCGGCTCCTACCAACCTCGATCTTCATACGACGCCATCGCACGGACCTTCACCCCCACACTTTTCTGCATTTCACGCACAAAAAACTATACTTTTGGCATATTGACATCGTAGAACTCCCGTGCTATAATTGTGTAGAACAAACGTTCACATCGGGAGGTTAATTTATGGATCGGAAGCCGCTTGAATTCATCGGGAAAGCTGCCCTCACACGCGTGAGCGTGACGGGCGGCGATGGCTTTTACACGGTGCGCAACGGCGACGAAGCGCCCGTGCGCGTGCGTGTCACCGCCTGTGGTTTGCAGTGCGAATGCGGCAGGCCGAGATGCGGCCATATAGCCAGCCTCGTGATGTGCGGGTTTGTCGAGCCGGGCTTGCCTGAGAGCAAGGCGGCATAGGGCGCGCACGGGCATATGCTGCGGCCCGCGTCCACGCCCCATATTTGAAAGCTGTCCGGAGTTTGAGAAAGGAGAAAGAGAGTGTTAGACCGTGAGAAGAGTGGCAGGCTTTCACCGGAGATCTTTGTTTACGCAACCAACAAGAACTTCCTGAACATCTACGACGCGCTGCGCATAGACAAGGTCAAGGTAGAAGTAACCGGATACGATCCCGCCAGCAAAAGACAAACCGGCCATGCGAGCGCCTGGCTCGATCGCGCCGATGCGCGCTTGCTGGCGCACCTGGTGTCACATCGCCTGTTCGCGGGCGTGACCAACGGCAAGTGGGAGAAGTTCGGCGGCAGCCAGCGAGACGACGGTTCCATAGAGAGCCGCACACTCCTCGTCGAGTGGGATGAAGGCGACGGGGGCCGCTTCGCGCGCAACCCCTACAGGCTGACCATCGCCAACGGCCCTGGCCGCAAGACCGAGCTAGGGGCGGTGGCCCCGGCAGGCGAGCCGACCGCGCGCCTCAGCATGCGCCTCACCGAGACCGACATGATCAAGGTCATGCTGGCCGTCGGCGCTTACATCGCCGCTTACGAGACCGCCCACCACCACAGGCTGGTGGCCGACAAGGTGCGCGAGCTTGACGCCAAGCTGGCCGAACGCGCCTCCGCGAGGGAAGATAGCAGCGCTCGTGGTACAGACGCGGAGCGTCCGCGTGTCGCCGCGCCCCGCCAGCCGCAGGTTGACGCCCCCGCGAGGGCAGGCACCCAGGAGCGGTCGTCGCGCTACACACCGGCTACGACTAACCGCCCGCCGCTGAGAGCAATCGAGGGGGGCCAATCGCCGCAGGCGCGCGCGAGCCGCGCCGGCTGAGAAGATGTCCAAAAAGGAGATGGCAAAGCGAAACGTATCCAGGTTGAATTGTCATTCTGAGTACATTACCAACGAAAAAGTGGCACATAACTACAC
>JBAURA010000785.1:0-7652 GCA_049580985.1 Chloroflexia bacterium | reverse complement strand
CCCATCATTTGCTGCGGTCCCATTTGCGGTCCCATCATTTGCTGCGGTCCCATCTGCGGTCCCATCATACGAGGTGCTTGCAGTCCCATTTGAGGCTGGACATCAGGTCCGCCGGCACCCCCTTGGGCCATCCAGCCACTCCATGGACCTCCCCAGCCGCCCCAGCCCCAACCTCCCCATGGGCCTCCCCAGCCCCAGCCCATCATTTGCTGTGACCCCACCTGCGATCCCATCTGTTGTGGTCCCATCTGCGCACCTCCAGTCGATTGTGTTGGTTCCTCTTCAGCCGGTTGCGTTAGTTCCTCTTCAGTCGATTGTGTTGGCTCCTCTTCAGTCGGTTGTGTTGGCTCCTCTTTTCTTGTTGGCATAGGTTTCTCCTTTCGACTGCAACTGATCGAAGCTATCGTGAACCCGGTATGACCAAAAGCTAGAACATAAGCCCAGTATCCAAAACGGACCTGGAGCTAGAGTTCATTTTGGATATACATTAGCCGATTCTTACCTCTGAGTCAAGCCTATATCTGGCTAATATGCCATAACTGGCTAATATAATAGTTGAGCTTTTGCATGCTATCAGAATTGTATGGCCTACTGCGATCAATAAGAACACTGGCCTGGCTGTCGAACCTGAATTTCCGAAACCAAATTTTCAACACGTAGTACGCACAATGCGGATTAACCAGCAGTAGAGTCGGTAGTCGGCCGTCGTTACTCACTTGGTAGGTAGTTCTCAGTAACAACTACTGGTCGTCGTATGCAGCTTTGCCTTTCTGTTGCCACGAACGACAGTTCGGTCTAATACGGCACGGTGGCAGCAACTCTGTGACTTCTTGGTGGAGAAACGGTCGTGGAAACACCATCACCAGAGGATCGGCACCCTATCAGGCTCTCAACTCCGTTAGTGGAGAGCATTGAGAGATCAATGGAATAGCCGTATTGTTCCTTTATATGTTTATCTCCACAATCTCAGATCCTCCCAACAATGCCCCAAGCTACGGGGCCCGGTTCTTGCTATATGTCGTTTTGTCCTCTCAGTTCCATATTAGGAAGGGAGCGATCTCATGTACATTCCGGCTAACTCTCCCGCGCTCTCCCGCAGGCGCACATTGACCATACTCACCGTATTCATATGCGCTGTCGTGCTGCCTTTGTCCGTCGGCAGCGGATCATTGTTCATCCCAACGACCTCCGGCCTACAGATACCCAACATCGAGTTGGGCAAGCTGCCACTCCTGTTCGAGCCAAACGCCGGGCAGGAAAACGAGGCTGTGCGCTTCAAGGCACACACCCCCGGCGGCACTCTCTTCTTCACACCCTCAGAGGTGGTGCTCGCGCTCAACATAGATCCCAACACCGGGAACGTAAGCAGCGACGCTACGGAGGCAGAGGAGCAGGTGGTACGCCTCTCCTTTATTGGCGCAAATGCGAACCCCACCATGCTGGGCGACGACACAACGGCCACCAGGGTGAGCTACTTCCTGGGCAGCGACCCCACAAGTTGGCACACCGAGATCCCAACCTACGCGGGCGTCACCTACTCCGGCCTCTACCCCGGCATAGACCTGCACTACGAAGGCAGCAACTCCAACCTCAAAGGCACCTACATCGTCGCCCCAGGAGCCGACCCCTCACATATAAGCTGGCGCTACAACGGCGCGCAAGGCGTATCCCTGGACGACTCGGGCAACCTGCAAATCGCCCTCAACTCAGTCCTCAGTCCTCAGTCCTCAGTCCTCACAGAGGCGGCCCCGGTGGCCTGGCAGGAGATCGGCGGCCAGCGCGTGCCCGTGGAGGCACACTACGCCCTCGCGGGCGACGGCAGCATAGGCTTCGCCCTGGGCAGCTACGACGCCAACCACCCACTGGTAATCGACCCCACGCTCACCTATTCGACCTATATCGGCGGCAACTTCGCGGAGTACGGCTTCGGCATAGCCGCCGACAGCGCGGGCTACTTCTACGTGGTGGGCATGACCAACTCATCCAACTTCCCCACGGTCAGCCCCTACCAGCCCAACCTGCTTGGATCGAGTGACGGCTGGGTGGCGCGCTTCAACCCGCAGGGGCAGCCTGTATACATAACCTACCTGGGCGGGAACGGCATCGACTACGCGCTCGACGTGGCGACCGATGGGCAGGGCAACGCCTACGTCACGGGCTTCACCTCGTCGGCCAACTTCCCTACCGCCAACGCCTTCCAGCCCGCGTTCGGTGGGGGCTTCTACGATGCCTTCATCACTAAGCTAAACCCTGCCGGCTCCGCGCTCGTCTTCTCCACCTACCTGGGCGGCAACGAGGAGGAGAATTCGCACGGGAGCGGATCGCAATCGGGGTCCATCGCCCTCGACACGCAAGGCAACATCTACGTGACGGGCTTCACCCAATCCGAGAACTTCCCGGTGCTCAACGCTATCCAGCCTACTCACTACAATATAGACGACCTGTTCATAACCAAGCTCAATCCGAGCGCGTCCGCCCTTGTGTGGTCGACCTACCTGGGGGGCCTCACCAACGAACAGCCAAAAGACATCGCCGTAGACTCCGCGAACAACGTTTACGTAACTGGATTCACCGATTCAGGCGATTTCCCCTTGATGAACCCCGCCCAACCGAATATGGTGGGAACCCGTGACGTCTTCGTTACCAAGATCAACGCGGCGGGCACGGCGCTCGTCTATTCTACTTACTGGGGAGGCAACGGCGGCGAGAACGGGGCCGGTATAGCGGTTGACAGCCTCGGCAACGCTTATATCGCGGGCGATACCGACTCCAACAACTTCCCCGTGCTCAACGCCTACCAGTTCTCCTATGGCGGGTTCAACGACGCGTTCGTGAGCAAGTTCGGGCCGACCGGCACGCCTGTCTACTCGACCTACCTGGGTGGTGACTGGGTGGACGGCGCGTACAGCGTGGCGGTAAACGCAGCTGGCGAAGCTTACGCCTTTGGAAGCACCCAGTCGGAAGAGTTCCCGGTGGTGAATCCGATCATCCCCACGTTGCGTGGCAGCGAAGACGCCTTTGTGACCCACTTCAACGCAGCGGGCAACGGCCTCGTCTTCTCCACCTTCTTCGGCGGCTCCAATGGCCGCGAGATGCAGGGACCGGGCGCGATGACCGTGGATGCGGGCAGCAACATCTACATTACGGGCAACACCGGCGCGAACGATCTGCCGACCGTCAACCCGTTCCAGCCGTTCCCCGCGAGCGCGTTCGAGGCTTTTATCTCGCGCATCTCGGAGAACAGCCCCACTCCCACGCCCACCTCGGCGGGCACCGCCACTCCCACACCGACGGTGTGTGCCGTGGCCGACTACACGATCACCCAATCGACCGGGGCTACCATCGTGCCCGGCACGACCTTCTTGCCTAATTCCGCCTGCAACGACTGCACCGCCCCCCTGCTCTTCCCCTTCCCAGTACAGTTCTACAATCAGACCTTTACCCAGGGCAGGGCAAGCTCCAACGGTAACCTCCAGTTCGTCAGCAACAATCATCTCCCCTTCAATTCCTGCCTGCCCAACCCCACCTACGACAACGTCATCTACGGCTACTGGGACGATCTCTTCCTCGATTGCCAGGCCGGCTGGGGGTGCGGGATATACACTTCGGTCAGCGGCTCTGCCCCCAACCGCATCTTCAACATAGAGTGGCGCGCCCACCGCAACGAGCCGCCTATCGTAAACGTGCGCTTCGAGATCCGCCTTTACGAGAGCGGCAATGGGCAATTCGATATTATCTACGGGCAATTGGACAATCCAGGAAACACCGCCTCCGTGGGAGTGCAGCGCGATACAGGCTCTCGCTTCACGCAGTACTCGTGCGACCAGGGTATACTGTCGCAGGGCCTCAAGCTGGCTTTCACCCTTCCGTCATGCCAGGTGCCTACGGCCACGAGCACGCCCGCGAGCACGGCTACCGCCACCAGCACCTCGATACCGCAGCCCACCCTCCTCTACTCGTCCTACTTCAGCGCGTGGGAGCGCGACTCGATAGAAGACATCGGCAAGGACGCGGCGGGCAACATCTACGTGGCCGGCACCTCCTTCGAGCAAGACATCAACTACGGCGATATCCGGGTCGCCAAGTTCAGCCCCGACGGGCAGACGCTGCTCTGGCAGAGGCTCCTGGGCGGCACTCGCATCGACTACGGGTACGCCTTGACGGTGGACGCGGCGGGCAACGCCACCGTCGCCGGCATTGCTACCTCCAACGACTACCCGCTGCTCAACCCGCTCCAGGGCGCGCACGCGGGCGGCATCTATGACACCGTCATAACCAAGCTCGACCCGCAAGGGAACATGATCTTCTCCACCTACCTGGGTGGGAGCGGCACCGACTACGCAGAAAGGCTCGCCACCGACGCAACGGGCAACATATACCTGACCGGCATGACGAGTTCGACCAACTGGCCCACCACGGCGGGCGCTTTCCAGACCACAAACCAGGGGCAAAGCGACGGCTATGTAACCAAGATCACACCCAACGGCTCGGCCATCGTGTGGTCCACCTACCTGGGCGGCCTCTATTCTGACAGTTCGAACGACATTGCGCTGGACGCTACAGGCAACATCTACCTGACCGGCTTTACGGCTTCGGACAACTTCCCCCTGCTCAATCCCTTCCAATCGACCAACCAGGACAACGGCGACGCTTTCGTGACCAAGATGAACTCCACAGGGTCGGCGCTGATCTACTCCACCTACCTGGGCGGCTCCAACCCGCCGGGTCCGGGCGAGGACAACGGGCAGGGCATCACCGTAGACGCGACGGGCCACGCCTACGTGACCGGCTTTACCGAAGCGCCCGACTACCCTGTAACGGCGGGGGCCTTCCAGCCCTTCTTCGGGGGATACAAGGATGCGTTCGTGACCAAGCTCACGCCCGCCGGCAACCAGCTTGTCTACTCGACCTTCCTGGGAGGCTCGGTCAACCCACCCTATGGCGAGGACATAGGGTATGACATAGCCATCGATAGCCTGGGGCAGGCCCACATCACCGGCAAAACTTACACGCCCGACTTCCCGATAGTGAGGGCCGTGCAACCTGTACCAGGCGACGTGTACGATGCGTTCGTGACCAAGTTCAACGCCTCCGGCTCGGGGCTGATCTACTCAACCTTCCTGGGCGGTGACTACCAGCTGCCAACCTTCACAGGCCAGGACGCGGGCATGAGCATCCTGATCGACGGCGGGGGCAACGCGGTCATAGGCGGCGGCACAGGCTCGTACAACTTCCCCGTGGTCAATGCTTACCAGTACACCAGCGAAGGTGCGGGCGACGGCTTCATAGCCAAGATAAGCGGGTCATTCCCGGCGCTCACCCCCACTCCAATCGCCACGGCCACGCGCACCTCGACGCCACCCCAGGCTACCAGCACATCTCTGCCGACCCAGACACCGGGCGGACCTACCGCCACCCCTGTTGCCTGTGCCATCGAATTCGCGGACGTACCCTCAGGCCACACCTTTTACTCCTACATACAATGCCTGGCGTGCCGGGGGATAATCACGGGCTATCCATGCGGCGGGATAGGCGAGCCGTGCAACGGCAACAACGACTCCTACTTCCGGCCCCAGAACAACGTCACCAGGGGCCAGATAGCCAAGATCGTGTCGGAGGCGGCAGGCTTCAACGAGCCTGTGAGCGGGCAGACGTTTGAGGACGCAGTCCCAGGTTCCACCTTCTACGAATTCATAGAGAGACTGGCATCGAGAAGCATCATGCAAGGCTACCCGTGCGGCAACCCCGAACCCTGCATGCCCGGCAACCGGCCCTACTTCCGCCCCAACAGCCCGGCCACGCGCGGCCAGTTGGCGAAGATAGTGTCCAACGCGGCCAACTACCAGGAGCCTATAGTGGGACAGACGTTCGAGGATGTGTTACCAGGCTCGACTTTCTACGATTTCATCGAAAGGCTAGCTACGCGAAGCGTAATGAGCGGCTACCCATGCGGCAGTCCTGGCGAACCGTGCGTGCCCCCCGGTAACCGCCCTTACTTCCGCCCATCCAGCAACGTCACCAGGGGCCAGACCTCCAAGATAGTCGCCAACACCTTCTACCCGGAGTGCCAGCCATAGCCCAGCCCTGGAAAGGCAACTGAGAATCCGGCTTCCCACGGAAATACGTTAAGTGGGAAGCCAGATTCCGACTTCGTGATCTTAACTTCCAATGGAACTTCCTTAAGTTGGAAGTTAAGTTTAACCTCCTACCTCATGCGGCATTTACGTTTTACGTTTTACGTTTCAGACCCCCACCGTCCACCGCCCCAATATGGTATCATAGTGAGACATTTGTCAAAATAAGGAAGGAGATGGGATCATGTCGAATCGGCGTCTTACACCTTTGAGGCTATTCAGCTTGTTGGCTTTGATGCTCCTCCCCGCCGCGTTATTGGGCAGCGGATCGGCGGGCCGGGCCAGTGCCGAGGTTCGGCTGGGAGCGCAAACCCAGTCGTCGGACCGGCAGACCGCTAACCTCGTCATGCGCGTCTACTTTCGCGACAACGCCGAGCGCGATCGGCTCGCCACCGAGCTTGCCGCCGAAGAGTTCTCCACCAGCAAGGGCTACCTGGTGATCATCAAGGATAGAGCCACATACAACGATCTCGTTGCACGCGGCCTGCGGGTGGAGATCGACCAGAAGCTGACCGACAAGCTCAACAACATGAGCGACCCCTCCTACTACGAGACCTTCTACGGAGGCTACCGCACCGTCGAGGAGATCTACGCCTTCCTGGACCAGAAAGTAGCCCAGCACCCCACCCTCGTCCAGAAGATAGACATCGGCGACTCGTGGTGCAAGACCCACCCCGGCGCGTGCACCCAGCCCAATAGCTGGAACGGCTTCGACCTGTACGTGCTGCGTATCAGCAACCAGGCCATCCCAGGCCCCAAGCCCGTCTTCTGGTACGACGCGGGCATCCACTCCCGCGAGATCGCTACCCCCGAAGTGGCGATGCGCTTCATCGACTATCTCCTGAACAACTACAACACCGACGCCGACGCCCGCTGGCTGGTAGACTACCAGGATATATGGGTGATGCCGACCCTCAACCCCGACGGCCACCACATGAACGAGTCGAACGGCGAAGGTCAGCCTACCTTCCACCGCAAGAACGCCGACCGTGACGACGGCTGCACAACCTACGACCAGTTCGGCACCGACATCAACCGCAACTTCCCCTTTCTCTGGGGCTGCTGCGGCGGCTCCAGCGGCAACGCCTGTAGCGAGACCTATCGAGGCCCATTAGCCAACTCTGAGGAGGAAACACAGGCTTTAGTGAACCTTGTGCGCTCCCTCATACCCGACCAGCGCGGCCCCAACGAAAGCGACCTCGCCCCGATCACCACCACGGGCACGCTGATCAACATGCACTCCAACGCTCAGCAGAACCTCTACCCCTGGGGATATACCTCCGCGTTCGCGCCCAACCGCACCGACCTGCGCAACATCGGCAGGCACATGAGCTCGCCCCAGGTAATCCCTCCGGGCAACGGCTACGAGTACTGCCAGAATACCGAGTGCCTCTACATCGTGGATGGTGACGAGAAGAACTGGGCCTACGGTGAGCTTGGCATCCCGGCATACAGCCTTGAATTGTCAGGCGACGACTTCTTCCCCGAATACGCCTGCCTCGACAGCGGCGGGCCGCC
>JBAURA010000784.1:0-5312 GCA_049580985.1 Chloroflexia bacterium | reverse complement strand
GTTAGCTATTCGTGACGGAGAAGACATCATCTGGTTTTGGATAGGCTCACACGCCGATTACGACAGGCTGATCTCTGACTTGTAGACAAAAAGGAGGCCCCACCCATGCCCTACTACCACAAACTAGGCAAAATCCCCCACAAGCGCCACACCCAGTTCCGCCGCTCCGACGGCCAGCTCTACACCGAAGAGCTATTCGGCACCGAGGGCTTCAGCGGCAACTCCTCCCTCCTCTACCACCACCACCCGCCCGTGCGCGTCGTCAGCATCGAGCCGTGCGAGGCCGAACCCCTCCAGGAGTGGCAGCTACCCGTCCAGCGCCACGTCCACACCCGCACCAAGCCCGCCCAGCCCCAGGGCGACCCCATCTCCGGCAGGCGCATCCTCATGTATAACCACGATTGCCGCCTCGGCATCGTCCTCCCCGCCGAAGGGATGGACTACCACTACAAAAACGGCCAGACCGACGAGCTATACTTCATCCACGAAGGCACGGGCCGCTTCGAGACCAACTTCGGCAACCTCCCATACCGCGAAGGCGACTACGTATTCCTCCCCCACGGCACCATCTATCGTGTAGTGCCTGATACACCAGAGCAACGGAAGAGAGAGCTAGATGTCCTTCTCAATCAGTTGTCCGAGCGAGAGCGCCACATAATTGAACTGCATTATGGGCTCGCTGGGGGTACTCCACTTACACTACCTGAGGTAGCTATGGAATTTGGGAGTATAGCGGAGCGAATTCGCCAGATCGAAACCCGAATATTCCGTCAGCATCCAAATCTCAAGATTATTCTGACCAAGTTAAAGCGTACTACTCCTGCCATATCACAGCGCTGGCTAGTCGTCGAAGGCAGGAACATCCAGCCCCCCAAGCGCTACCGCAACGGCTTCGGCCAGCTTCTTGAGCACTCCCCCTACTGCGAGCGCGACCTCCGCGTCCCCGAAGAGCTTGTCACCGTCACCGGCGACGAAGCGGGCAAAGGTCCCTACCGCGTGCTCATACGCGCCAACGACATCCTCTCCTCCTACTACTACGAACACCACCCCCTAGACGTCGTAGGCTGGGACGGCTACCTCTATCCCTACATCTTCAACATCGAAGACTTCGAGCCGATCACGGGCCGCGTCCACCAACCTCCTCCCGTCCACCAGACCTTCGAGGCCCACAACTTCGTCGTCTGCTCCTTCGTCCCCCGCAAGTACGACTACCACCCCCTCTCCATTCCCGCCCCCTACAATCACTCCAACATCGACAGCGAAGAAGTGATCTACTACGTCAACGGCAACTTCATGAGTCGCCGGGGCATCGACGTCGCCTCCTTCACCCTCCACCCCCACGGCATCCCCCACGGCCCCCACCCAGGCACCGCCGAAGCCTCCATCGGCAAAGAGGCCACCGAAGAACTGGCCGTCATGGTCGACACCTTCCGCCCCCTCAAGCTCACCAAGTGGGCGCAAGACTTCGACGACCCCAACTACCCCACAAGCTGGATCGAAGGCAACGCCGGCCCCATGCCCCGCGACGCAGGCTAGAGCCTCCATAACCTCTCTTAGAATAACGATCCCGGCGTAATACAAGCACATCTACTCAACTCAACTTCATGAACATTACCAACGTGATCACGTAACGGCCTCGATCTCATACAAGAGAGCCCGCGCAGGCGGGCTTCGCTAACGTAGCACGTGGATTTATCCGCCGTGCGATCTCGCCCGATGAGCTATTACCTCAGTTGAGTGGATATACCTTGGAATGGTAAGAAGGGAATTACCCCCTACACCTTAGCTTTGCTATTGAATTGATAGGACAATCACACTTGACTCATGAAGAGCGCATAGCCCTGGCGCAAGAGATTGCAGACCGCATCCTTGATAAGTACGGTCGTGACATCATAGGTATTGCTGTCTATGGCTCGGTGGCAAAACTTGAGGACGCCGAGTATTCGGACCTGGAATTGTGGGTAGCTACGACCGACGCCGTTCCTAGCCGCGATCTATTGTCCATCTACAAAGGTTGTTCGGTAGAGGTCTTTTATGGCCCGGCCCAGATGTTCCTGGACGATACTGCCAAAGTGAACCCCATGTGGCCGATTCGCGCTGATATGCGTCGCTCCTATTTGGTGTTGTTCGAGTGCGACGAGTTCTTCAGCAGGCTAAGAGTGGCCGCAGGCAATATCCAAGAACGGGATTTTCACAGTGCACTCCGTGAGCAGATGCTGTGGACTCAGCAACTGATAGGAAAGATTCGTAATGCTTGGGTGCAATCGGATAACTACGGGCTGCTTGCCGCCGGCAGGGACCTGGCGTTTAGCTCGACTCTGCTAGTCGGCCTCGCCAATCGTCGCTACTACCCAGGCCAGCGTGGTCTCTATCAACGTGCTCTGCAACTGCCCATTCAGCCCGTCAACTATGGGCCTCTGCTCGACCAGACAGGTGGCTTCACTACCAACAACCCCGCGGACGTATATACCGCCGCCCTTGCGCTTTGGGCCAATCTTCAGGAGTTTGTCGCCGCCCTCGATATATATTGGGCTGAAGACAAGCTCATTCTCTAGCGTCCATTCGTATTTAGGCTTTCCATATGAACTCTGTTCCCAGACAACCGTCCATCGTCCATCGTCGCTCCTGGCATACTTCTTGCCACCATGAGTCTGATGGCCGTACAAACAGCGGCCTTGGACTATAGGAGGGGATGACATGAGTGAAAGAGGACTATTACTGGCTCTACAACGGCTGCACGACGACCCCGGCTTCATGAACCTTATTGCGCAAGACCCGGACGGCACGCTCGGCTTGTACGACCTGGACGATCAGGAGCGCCAGGCGCTTGCCCAGGCGATCCAGAACGACGATGACCAGGCCATCCTAGATATGGCCCAGCGTTGCGGTATCGATTGGACCGCCGACCACATAGGCGGCATTGGCGCCCTGCACGAATCGGAAGTGAGCACCGAAGCCGCCCCCAAGCTCGGCGTGCATGGCGCGAACGCCATGACAGGCTCAGGCTACGACTCTACCTCTATCCAGCGCCCGCGCACCGGAGGATAGACACGCTATGACCTGAAAGAGGGCATGCGTATGTTGCGAAGCAAAGCCCCATTCTTTCTGTTGGCGCTCATCCTGTTGACTGCCTGTGGCGATTCCGATCAGCCCACCCCGTCACCCACTTCCGCGCCAACCTCGGTAGCCACATCGGCGACAACGTCAGCCGAGGGCTGGCAAGAGTACGCCTCGACCGAAGGGCGCTTCACAATACTCATGCCAGGCACGCCTATTGAGGAGGTCCTTAGCCAGGAGCTGGCGACGGGCGGCGAGATCGAATCGGCAGTGGCGCGGTTGGAGGCCGACTCGGTGACCTACATGGTCATATACACCGACTTACCCCAGGAAAGCCTGGATCTGGGCGAGGACGAGTTCTTCCGCCAGTATATTAACGGCGTCGTCCAGAACGTAGAGAGCCAGTCGGGCGTCACGTTAGACAAGCCACAAGAGCAGAAAATCATGCTTGACGGCAACCCTGGGCGCGAGTTCACCTACAGCGCCCAGGGTCAAGGCAGTCGAACTAGGACCTATCTTGTCGGTAGTCGACACTACCAGATTATTGCCGCCGGTCCGATGGACAAGCTCTCCGGCGATCAGGTCACCGACTTTCTCGATTCATTCAAATTGACCCAATAACCATCGCCACCACATAAACGGGCTACATTCTAAGTGATGTGCCTGCTCCGAGCTTGTGCTTTATACCGCGCGGCTTTTTTTGTCTCTCTCCAACCTGATATACTCTAATCATGCCCGAAGCATGGCACGACATCAGCGCCGCGGAAGAACCCCGCCGGATTGAGGCTGCCCGCCGAGGCGACCTTGACGCCTTCAACTGGCTCGTCCTCCAATACCAGGCCCGCGTCTACAACCTATGCCTCCGCATGCTCTCCGACTCCGATGAGGCCGCCGACGCCACCCAGGAAGCCTTCCTCTCTGCCTACAAAGCCATGCCCCGCTTCAAGGGCGAGGGCTTCCGCACGTGGATACTCCGCATAGCCACCAACGCCTCCCTCGACATCCTGAGGAGCAGGAAGCGCAAGCCGTCCGTATCTCTAGACTCCTGGGCCTCCCCCGACGACGGCGAAGAAACCCTCGACCCCCTCCCCATCGCCGACCTAGACCCCACCATAGATCCCGAAACGAGCGCCTTGCGCCTCGAAACGATGGGCACGATCCAGGCCGGCCTCGAATCCCTCCCTCCCGATCAGCGTATGGTCCTCGTGCTGGTCGATGTCCAGGGCCTGAGCTACGATGAAGCCGCTTCCATAACGGGCGCGAATCTCGGCACCGTCAAGTCTCGCGTCAACAGAGCGCGCCTGCGCATGCGTGAATATCTACGCGAGCGCGGCGTCTTCCCCTCCGTAGGGGAACTTTCCGGTCGCCCAGAGCGTTCCTTAACAGGAGAAGGATAGCGTAAAACGCAAAACGCAAAACGTAATACCGACAACCGACAACTGACAACTGACAACTAACATCATGGGCAAGCAATACCAGGACAACGAAATAAACCGCGAAGGCCACGTGCTGGACCTCCTGTCGGCGTACATCGACAGGTCGCTCACCGACCCTGAGCGCGAGCATGTGCGTGCCCATATCGAGGACTGCGCCGATTGCCGGGCCGGCTACGTAGAGCTACAGGCCACCATTCATCTGCTACACACCATGCCCGCCGCCCCCGTGCCGCGCGCCTTCACTCTCACGCCTGAGATGGCCACTAGCGCCCGCAGGACCTCTCTCCTGGAGCGCATCTTCGCTCCCAGGTTCGCCCCTACCTTCGCCACAGGCTCGGTCGTTGCCTTCCTGGTGCTCTTCTTCTTGTTCGCCAGTGTCAACTTCTCTAATACGAACGGTCCTTTTTCATACGATTCGCCCCCTCAAGCTGGCCTCATGGCTCCCACCGGCGAGGTGTCTGTGCAGGAAGCGCCGTCTGCTGACAATGACACAACGCTTAATATGGCCGAACCCACGGCCAGCACCGCATCGGCAACTGGCTCCGGCGACGATAGCGCCAGGAAAGGGCCAGACGAACCCACTCAGCCTGCTACCGACACGGCGATGCTCCCTGCTCCCGCCGCTACTCCCGTCGCCGAAGGTATGGGTGGTGAGACCCCACCGGGCACGCAGGTAACGCCCGACACCACCATAGCCGGCAGCGAGACAAGCAGCCCCACCACGGTTGCCCTGAACCCCGTAGTGCCTGGTTATACAGGCAATAGCGGCGGCTCTCCGTCCACGGAGAACGACAGCACAGCCACGCAGGACGCCACGCG
>JBAURA010000783.1:0-3774 GCA_049580985.1 Chloroflexia bacterium | reverse complement strand
ACCCAAAAGTTATAGTAAAAAGAGTCCAGTTTTAGACCACTAATGTCATTAAGCAAATAGAGGGGGTGCATCAACCGATGATGGACCATAGTAATTCGTAATTCGTAATTACCGATAACCGGCAACTGACAACCATCCCAACAAGGAGCAACAATGAGCATACAACGCGTTGACGGTAGGCGGCCCGATGAGCTCCGCCCCGTCAAGATAACCCCCAACTTTCAGCAGTTCCCGGCAGGCTCCGTGCTCATCGAGTGCGGTCGCACGCGGGTGATTTGCGCGGCCAGCGTCGAGGAGAGAGTACCGGGCTGGATGGTCGGTACCCGCAAAGGTTGGGTCACCGCTGAGTATTCGATGCTCCCATCCGCTACGCCCACAAGGAGCCAGCGCGAGGGCGCGGGCAGCAAGCCGCAGGGCCGGACGCAGGAGATCCAACGTCTGATCGGGCGCTCGTTGCGCGCGGCGGTCGATCTGAGCGCCCTCGGTGAGCGCACGATTGCCATCGACTGTGATGTAATAGAGGCTGACGGCGGCACCCGCACCGCTTCGATCACCGGGGCGGTGGTCGCGCTCGGTCTCGCTATCGAGAAATTGAAAGCGGACAAGGTCCTCTCCAGGAACGGCCCTCCCGTGCTTCGGCAGCTGATGGCCGCGATCAGCGTCGGCATAGTCGATGGCGCGCCGATGCTCGACCTGAACTACGTCGAGGATAGCCGCGCCCAGGCCGACTGCAACGTGGTAATGACCGAGGGAGGCTGGCTGGTGGAGGTGCAGGCCACAGCCGAGCGCAAGCCCTTCAGCCGAGATGAACTTGACGACCTCCTCTCACTTGCAAACAAAGGCATCGGCGAGCTATTGCGAATGCAGAAGGAGATTCTAAACAGGTAAAGCGTCGTAGGGGCACCCCTTGTGGGTGCCCTGGTGGGGAGAGATCCGGGTAGGTGAGCAGGGCACCCACAAGGGGTGCTCCTATACAACTTCGCGCGAAAGTTGACAGTAGTACACTCAACTCTGGTATAATAAGGTATATCAAGCTAAACCCATTTTTGGGAGGTGTATGCCATCATGAACCTACAAAAGTACACAGAGAAGGCACAAGAAGCGGTCCTGACCGCACGGCAGATAGCCGAGGATAACAACCATAACCAGATCGAGCCTATACACCTGCTGGCGGCCCTTGCCGAACAGCCGGAGGGCGTCGTCCCGCAGTTGTTGACGCGCATGGGCGTAGACGTAGGGACGCTCATGTCCCGCGTCCGCGCGGAGCTGGACAAGATCGCGAAGGTCTACGGAGGCACCCAGGCTTACCTGTCGGGCGCTCTCAACGACGTCGCCAAGAGGGCGGAAAGCACCGCCTCTTCGATGAAAGATGAGTACGTAAGCACCGAGCATTTGCTGCTGGCACTCGCCGACGATGCCGACAAATCGCCAGCAGGGAAATTACTGCGCGAGTTGGGCGTTACGCGCGACAAAATACTATCTGCCCTCACCGGGATCAGGGGCAACCAGCGCGTCACCGACCCGAACCCCGAAGGCAAATACGCCGCGCTCGAACGCTATGGGCGCGACCTGACGGAGCTTGCGCGCAAGAACAAGCTCGACCCCGTTATTGGCCGCGATGAGGAGATCCGCCGCGTGATCCAGGTGCTGCTCAGGCGCACCAAGAACAACCCGGTCCTGATTGGCGAGCCTGGCGTCGGCAAGACCGCCATCGCCGAGGGGCTGGCTTTGCGCATCGTGCGCGGCGACGTGCCCGAAGGGTTGAAGAATCGGCGTTTGGTGGCGCTCGACCTGGGCAGTATGGTGGCGGGCGCGAAATATCGCGGCGAGTTCGAGGAGCGGCTGAAAGCCGTTCTAAAGGAGATCGCTGAGTCCGAGGGCGAGATCATCGTCTTCATAGACGAGCTGCACACAGTCGTAGGGGCGGGAGCCGCCGAGGGCGCGATGGACGCCTCCAATATGCTCAAGCCTATGCTGGCGAGAGGCGAGTTGCACGCCATAGGCGCGACCACCCTTGACGAGTACCGCAAGCACATAGAGAAGGACCCGGCCCTGGAGCGCCGTTTCCAGCCTGTGCTGGTGGACGAGCCGACCGTGGACGAAACGATCTCGATCTTGCGCGGCCTCCGCGAGCGGTACGAGGTGCACCACGGCGTGCGCATCACCGATGGCGCGCTGGTGGCAGCCGCCGTGCTGTCCAACCGCTACATCACCGACCGCTTCCTACCCGACAAGGCGATCGACCTGGTGGACGAGGCGGCTGCCCGCCTGCGCATGGAGGCGGAGAGCATGCCGGTGGCCCTCGACGAAGTGGAGCGCCGGAGCATGCAGCTTCAAATAGAGCGCGAAGCCCTCCGCAAAGAGAAAGACCAGGCCAGCAAGGAGCGGTTGGAAAAGATCAACAAAGAGATCGCCAACCTGGAGGAGCAAGCCCGCGAGCTAAGGTCGCGCTGGCAGTCGGAGCGCGATGCCCTCAAGAGCGTGCGCGACGTCAAGGAGAAGATCGAGCAGGCGCACGCCGAGCTAGAGCGCGCCCAGCGCAACGCCGACTTCGCCCGCGCCTCACAGATCCAGTACGGCGATCTACGCGAGTTGGAAACCAGGCTGCAAGAGCTTGAGAGCAGGACCACCAGCGGTCAACGTCTCCTCAAAGAGGAGGTGGACAGCGACGACATCGCCGCCGTGGTCAGCCGCTGGACCGGCGTGCCCGTGGAGCGGATGCTCGAGGGCGAGCTTGCCAAGCTCCTCAGGATGGAGGAACGGCTGCATTTGCGCGTCATCGGCCAGGACGAGGCTATCGCCGCCGTCGCCAACGCGGTCCGCAGGGCGCGTGCGGGTCTGCAAGATCCCAACCGGCCTCTTGGCTCGTTCCTCTTCCTCGGCCCTACAGGCGTCGGCAAAACCGAGCTGGCCCGCGCCCTCGCCGAGTACCTGTTCAACGACGAGAACGCCATGATCCGCATCGATATGTCGGAATACATGGAGAAGTTCGCCGTGTCACGCTTGATAGGCGCGCCGCCGGGATACGTTGGATACGAGGAGGGTGGGCAGTTGAGCGAGCCGGTAAGGCGACGCCCCTACTCGGTGGTGCTCTTCGATGAGATCGAGAAGGCGCACCCGGAAGTGTTCAACGTGCTGTTGCAGATCCTGGACGACGGCAGGCTCACCGACGCCCAGGGCCGCACGGTCGATTTCAAGAACACTCTCGTCATTATGACCTCCAACGTCGGTTCGCAGTATATCACCGAGCTAGACCCAAGCCAGGACGCCGAGATGCGCCGCCGGGTGAATGACGCCCTGCGCGAGAGCTTCAGGCCGGAGTTCCTGAACAGGATCGATGAAACGGTGATCTTCAAGCAGCTAACCCGCGAGCAGCTACGCCGGATCGTGGAGCTTCAGCTTGCGAAAGTGCGCCGGAGGCTCGAAGAGCGACATATCGCACTTGATATCACCGCCGGTGCGATGGACTTCCTCAGCAACGAAGGCTTCGACCCGGTGTACGGCGCGCGCCCGCTCAAGCGCGTTATCCAACGCCGCCTGCTCGACCCATTAGCCATCAGCTTGATGGACGGCACGATCAAAGACGGCGATACAGTTGTAATCGACGCGCGCGACGGTCATATAGTCATCGAACCCGTACGCGATCATAGCCACCAACCCCAGGAGAGAGCCGAAACAGTAGCCGCAGGCAGGCAGGTGTAGGGGCGGACCCACGTGTCCGCCCTCTAGGGGTCCGCTCTATCGGAAGCTTACGCACCCGGACAGGGCGGACAC
>JBAURA010000782.1:0-7393 GCA_049580985.1 Chloroflexia bacterium | reverse complement strand
AGGTTCACCGTCGAGAAGTACCCCACCTGCATGATCTGGGCGACGAAGAGGGTGCCGGCGGTGTAAGGGAAGATAGTGCTGATCCCCAGGTATGGGGGCGTCTTGTGCTCCACCTCCGGCGATAGCTCCCGGCCCTCGAACAGGCTCCTGTAGTCGCGCCCGCTCATATACATGGAGGCCCAGCCGTAGCCCGACAAGGTGGCGTCCCCTTCGACCAGGGAGCGCACGGCCATACTCTGGTCCCAGTTTTTGGAGTCGGTGGGCCACAGCTTCTTGAGCTTGTAATGCTGGTCCTGGAGAGCGTGCACGAACTCGTGGGCGAGCGTGACCTGCGCCTCGGCATCGAGCCTCAGCTTATCGGTGATGACGAAAAGCTCTCCCTTGTAATGGTCGTAGTATCCGAGGATGCCGTCGCTGTAGAGGTCGGCGCTCACGTCGTAAAAGTCGATAGAGGGGTCGTTGACCAGGCGCAGTAGCCAAAGCTCTTGCAGGTACTGGCGGACCTCGTCCCAGGAGATCTCCGCCTGCATCTCCTTCTTGAACTGCTCGCGGAACTGTGCGCGAGTCAAGAAAGTCTCCGGCACGTCGTCGAGAGGGAGGAGGCCGCGCAGCTCCGAGGCTTCGGCCTCGATCTGGTCGATCTGCCACTGCAACTCGATGGGGATAGGCTGGCGCGTGGCGGTAGGCTCAGGCGTGGGGGCCACGGTAGGAGTAGGGGGAGGCTCAGGGGGCGCTTCGGCCACAGTGCCGGGGGTCGCTGTGGATTCGACCGCAGCCTGCACCTGTCGGGAGTCGTCTATATTAGACGTAGCGCTACGCTGGCCGGCGGCAAAGGCGGCGGTGAGTATGAGGCCGATAATGACGAGAGGAATGAAAGCATTGCGACGCATGGCGTCCTCCTGGTTACAACGTCCCAAATAAGCATAGCCGAGTGAGAACGCGCAAACACCCCGCGCTCACCGTAGCTCATTAGTATAGTATGCTACCGTGAGCGCGGAGCCTATAGTCAAGATGTCATATCAAGGCGAGATAATTCTCCTATATATGTGTGAACAAGCCCTCACAGTCCCATATCCGCCAAGGATACTCCAAAAGACCTACCGTAAACACCCCAAAAACCTGTTTCATTGTTGGTTGCGGGTATCGTTTAATGGATAGGAGTTGTTGGTTGTCGGTTGTCGGTTGTCGGTTGTCGGTTGTCGGTTGTCGGTTGTCGGTGGATGGGTTGAGTTACATAATAAAGCACCCTACGAATGACGCTTAACCGATGCATTGACCTGGCATTGGACGCACTGCTCATAGTCCTGGGATGAGCTATACTGGACCGGAGCGCACGCTGAAAACGGGCTTGAGCAATATAAGAGAGGAAGATGATTACAGATGATTGCGATGAACAAGAACAGGTACAGGTACTTCACCCGAATATTGTCCCTGGCGCTTCTTATACAACTGATCGTGGTTGCGCTCGCCCCGGCAAACAGCACGCAGGCGGCGCAGGCGCAGCCCACGGCCTCCGCGCCTTCCTTGATAGTGGGAGGCGTGGGCAACCAGATGAATCCAAGCCTGGTGGGCGACACGCTCGTGTATGACGGCTGCCCCCTCCCCTACCAGCCATGCACCCTGGGCGCATACGACTTCGCAACTCAATCGTCTTACCAGGTAGCCACCAACGTCGAATACATCGATGGGCAGAACTCGGTGCAACGAACGGATGGTGTAACGGCTGCCTGGATCGAAGGCGACGACCAAAACTTGCGCACAACCAGCCTGGCGGACATTTACACACCTGATTATCTTCACATGCCTGGGCAGAAGCGTGACGCCGCCATTTGGGGCGACATCGTCGTGTGGACGGACCTGCGGGCCTCACAACCCGATAGCCCGCCCAATGGCGACATCTTCCTGCTCGATCTATCATCAGCCAAAGCGAGCGCCATATCCAACCACGAGTTCGATCAGAGCCACCCCGCTACCAACGGTAAGGTAGTCGTCTGGCAGGACAACCGCAACGCGGGCGCGAACGGCTTCAACACTGACATATACGGCTACGACATCACCACCAGGAAGGAGTTCGTGGTCGCCAATAGTGCCAACAGCGAGCTGACGCCGGCCATTTCGGGAAACACCGTTGTGTGGGTAAGCCAGGGCCGCCAGAACAACGCCACTACTATCATGGGCTATGATTTGCAAGCGCGAAGTAGCTTCACCATCGCCAGGGCGGGAGCGCCCGCCGAGCCGGACTCCTTTGTGGGATTGAACAACCCGGCCATCTGGGGCAACCTGGTCGTCTGGGTCCGAAACGAGTACCCGCAAGGTCCGGGCTATGCGCTCAGGTCGGGCATCTATGGCTACGACATCACGTCCGGCAAGCAATTCAGCATAGTTGATGACGACAAGGCGATACGTCTCAGCCCCAGCGTCAGCGGCAACCGCGCCGTGTGGGTTGAGATCTCGAAGACGTCCTTCTCCGATGGCCGCAGGGAGATCATGGGCGCGACCATAAGCGGAGTGAGTATCGTGCCTGTGGACGTGCCGACGCCGAAGCCGGCCCCTCCGAGCCGCACCTTTACCGAGACGGGCAAGACGGTCACGGGCCGCTTCCTGGACTACTGGCTCAAGCACGGTGGGCTGCCACAGCAGGGCTACCCCATATCCGAGGTGATGAACGTGATCAGCGACCTGGACGGCAAGATGTACACCGTCCAGTATTTCGAGCGGGCGGTGTTCGAGATGCACCCCGAAAATAAGCCGCCCTACGACGTGCTCCTATCGCAGTTAGGTACATTCCAGTACAGGAAGAAATACCCCGATCCGCAGAGGCCCAACCCTACCGAGGGAACTATCAAAGGCAAGCTGTCCTACCCCAGCGAGGTCATACCGTCGCTCGCCATCTACGCGATAGCCGTAGACGGCAGTGGGAAGTACCACTCGGTGCGTACGTGGGCCAACTCTTTGGAGTACACGATAGAAGGAGTGGCCCCCGGCACGTACTACGTGGTGGCGTACATCGCCGACACGCCGAACAGCTTCCTCAACATGGCTTATACAGAGGCCGCCAAATGCCAGCAAGCCAACCCGAATAACGCCACGAACTGCAACGACCACACTCTGATCCGGGTGAAGGTAGACCCCAGGCAAACGGTCGAAGGCATCTCGCCCACCGACTTTGCCCCGCAGATCCCGTTCCCACCACAACCGGCAGCCGGCCCCGAAGCGGGCGCGTGCCAGACCTTCCAGCAGACGGGTAAGCTGCTATGCGGCGCGTTCCTTCAATACTGGTACGCCCACGGCGGCCTGGCCCAGCAAGGATATCCGATTAGCACGCCTTTCGAGGAAGTGAGCGACCTCGACGGCAAAGAGTACACGGTGCAGTATTTCGAGCGGGCTGTGTTCGAGTGGCACCCAGAGAACAAGCCGCCGTATGACGTGTTGTTGAGCCAGTTGGGTACGTTCCGGTATAGGGACGATGTCCAACCTTAGCTCTGTATGCTAGAATGGGGCGTAGAGAGAAGGCACAATCAGCATCGGAGCCGAAAAATGAAATTCACGATAGAATGCGAACAAGAAGAGGATGGGCGCTGGCTTGCTGAGGTAACGGAGCTACCAGGTGTGCTTGTTTACGGCCAAACGGTAGATGAAGCAATCTCGCGTGTGCAAGCATTGGCGCTTCGGGTTCTAGCCGATCAAATTGAGCATGGAGAGCGCGATCCTAAGCTGATCAATATCGTATTCGCTGCCGCGTGAGCCGTTGGAAATCTAGCAGGGCGCGGCGTGTGCTGGCGGCACTCCTTCGCATAGGCTGGAGCATAAAGCGGACCAGTGGCTCCCACCACACTCTGGAGCGGCAGGGCTGGCATGACTATGTATTCTCTTTCCATGAGAATGAAGAGATCGGCCCGAAGATGCTGGCTCGCATTGCAAAGTGGACCGGATTAACTCCAGACGATCTGTAATCCAGATAATAAAAGATGACGGAATCCCGCCACCCCAATCCTGACACCAGATGTCAGTTGGGGTGGTATAATATAAGGATGAGATAACGACAGAGCCAGATGAAAAGATAGAGAGATAGCATAGAATGCCCAAATTCAAGATAGTATCCGACTTCAGACCGATGGGCGACCAGCCCCAGGCCATCGCCAAGCTGCTCGAGGGGATCGGTCATGGAATGAGGAAGCAGACGCTGCTGGGGGCGACCGGCACCGGAAAAACCTACGTCATGGCGAGCGTCATAGAGAAGACCCAGCGACCTACCCTCGTTCTCGCGCATAACAAGACGCTGGCGGCGCAGCTTTACCAGGAGTTCAAGGACTTCTTCCCCAACAACGCGGTCGAGTACTTCGTGTCATACTACGATTACTACCAGCCGGAAGCCTACGTGCCCAAGCACGACCTCTACATCGAGAAAGACGCCGATATCAACGAGGAGATAGATAAGCTGAGGCATGCGGCCACGCGCGCTTTGTTCGAGCGGCGTGACGTAATCATAGTGGCCTCTGTGTCCTGCATCTTCGGCCTGGGGTCGCCGGAGGAGTACGGCAAGACGGTACTGAGCATCAAGAAGGGCGAGAGCACGCGCCGCCAGCGCATCTTGCGGCATTTGATCGACATCCACTACAGCCGTAATGACCAATCGCTGGTGCGCGGCTCATTTCGGGTGCGCGGCGATACGCTGGAGGTAGTGCCCGCTTATGAGGAGATGGGCCTGCGCGTCGAGTTCTGGGGCGATGAGGTGGAGCGCATCCTTGAGTTCGATCCGCTCACCGGCGAGGTGCTGATCGAGCGCACCGAGGCCAACATCTATCCCGCCAAGCACTTCATAACCAATGAGGAGAAGTTGGTTGCGGCGATACGCGACATAGAGGACGAGTTGGTTATGCGCGTGGACGAGTTGCAAGCAGAGGGGAAGATCGTGGAGGCCCAGAGGCTACAGCAGCGCACCAAGTACGACCTGGAGATGCTCCAGGAGACCGGCTATTGCTCGGGCGTGGAGAATTATTCGCGGCACCTGGGTCGCCGCCAGCCGGGCGAGCAGCCCTGGACCCTGATGGACTACTTCCCCGACGACTCTCTCTTGATGGTGGACGAGTCGCATATTACGCTGCCGCAGGTGCGCGGCATGTCCGGCGGGGACCGCGCGCGCAAGGTGACGCTGATCGACTACGGTTTCAGGCTGCCGTCAGCCGCCGACAACCGCCCGCTCACCTTCAGCGAGTTCGAGGGCCACATCAAGCAGGCTGTCTTCGTGAGCGCCACCCCCGGCCCATACGAGCACGAGCACTCGGAGCAGATAGTCGAGTTGATCATCCGCCCCACGGGTCTGGTCGATCCTTCGATAGAGGTCAAGCCGACGGTGAACCAGGTGGACGACCTGGTGGAGCAGATACGGGAGAGGATATCCAAGGGCCAGCGGGCGCTGGTCACTACCCTGCGCACCAAGTTCGCCGAGCAGATAGCCGACTACCTCAAGGAGGTCGGTATCAAGGCGCACTACATCCATCACGAGATCGAGGTTATCGAGAGGGTCGAGATCCTGCGCGACTTGCGCCTGGGTATATACGATGTGGTCGTCGGCATCAACCTGCTGCGCGAGGGCCTGGACCTCCCGGAGGTATCGCTGGTTGCCATCCTGGACGCCGACAAAGAGGGTTTTCTACGGTCACGTGACTCGCTGATCCAGCAGATAGGGCGAGCCGCTCGCCACGTCGAGGGCCATGTGATCATGTATGCCGACGTGGTGACGCGCTCGATGCAGGGAGCCATCGAGGAGACCTATCGCCGCCGCGAGATACAGGTCGCGCACAACACAGCGCACGGCATCGAGCCTGCTTCCATCCAGAAAGAGGTGCGCGATATCACCGAGCGGGTGCGCCAGATAGCGGAAAGCCGCGCCGAGTACACAATCGAATCTACGGGCGAGATAGTGCTGAACAGGGACGAGATCGGCAGGATGATCAAGGACCTCGAAAGCCAGATGAAGCAGTCGGCCAGGCTGCTCGAATTCGAGAAAGCGGCGGCGATACGCGACAAGATCGTGGAGCTAAGGCGGATGATGGAGGTCGAGGTCTAGACGCTACGCACCGTTGTAGATTTCAATAGACAATTGGACCTGTGCTCGGACTTCTGCCCAATCGGTATCTGAGAGACTGCCAATGCGTGCTGCATCCGGCGGTCGAGGCACTGTGACGACAAAATCGCCCGCGCTAAACAATGGTATCTTCCTCTGGATATGAGCTAGTGGCGTAGCGCATCGAGTAAGCCGCCAGATCGCGCATATCTTCACCGGACCAGTCATCCCGACGCTCTACCAAGACAGTATCCTTTCCAGCCAGATCGTCAAGAATAAGGGCGGCAAGGCGCAGACGCTCAGATGGCGGCAGGTCTTTCACACTGGAAGTGTATACTTCTTGAGCTGTAAGTGCGGACATATTGGATCCTCCTCCAGCAATTATATAACCCACGCCAGTAGCGAAGCAATCTCTTTAGCTTTCTGCGATTTGTTACGAGACGCATCCCTAATTTTTTACGAGTTTTCCGTTATCGCGGAACTTTCTTAAGGTAGCCACCGTCATAGATATGGAGGCGGCAAAAACATATGAACGGACTCACATTTCAATACATAAACGGAGGAAGATTAAGTGAAAACGGGAAATAGCAAAACGATTATTGTGGCAAGCGCGACCCTTTCGGCGCTGCTGGTGCTAGGCACCCTCTTCGGGGGTTGGCTGATGTCGCGAGGCGCGCAACCAGCCGCTGCCCAGGGCGAGAGTACATCGGCGGTTAAGCCGTCACAGGTAACGGTGGTCGGCAGCGGCAGCATCATGGTGAAGCCCGACGTGTTGAAGGTAACCATAGGCGTGTCGGCCCAGGAAGAGACCGTGGCGGCTGCGCAGAGCGAGGTAGACCGCGTGACCGCGGACATGATCCTGAAGCTACAGGAGCTTGGCATCGACGCTAAGGACTATGCTACCTCTCAGTACAACGTCGAGCCTGCGATGGACTACAACAGCTCCAAAGGCCCTATGGGCACCCTGATCGGGTTCAGGGTAACGTCCATGTACGAGGTCACTTTCCGCGACCCGGCGAAGGCCCCGGTTGTGATCGATGCCCTGACCGGCGTAGGGGCCAACACCATCTATGGCACTTACTATACCGTGTCCAACGTCAGTGAGCTTTCGAAGCAGGCGTATGAAGGCGCGATGAAGGACGCCCAGGAGCGCGCCCAAAAGATCGCGGGCCTGTCGAACCTGAGCCTCGGCAAGATCGTGAGCGTGAGCGAGGTATCGAACGCGCCCTACGGTGGACCCTTGAGGGGGGAGGGTATGGGCGGTGGCGGCGGGTTCGTCCCCGGCCAGCAGACGATCAGCACCAGCTTGATCGTGACGTATGAGGC
>JBAURA010000781.1:0-8386 GCA_049580985.1 Chloroflexia bacterium | reverse complement strand
ACGCTCTTCCGCCTGGTCGGGCCGGGCCAGCCCCAGCCCAACCCCACGCCGACTACTCAGCCCGGCAGCCCCACGATCCCAGGCAACGGCAGCCGCACCTTCCCCGAAACGAACAAGACCGTGCGCGGTATCTTCCTGGACTACTGGGACGCGCATGGCGGCCTCCCTCAGCAGGGCTACCCCATCTCAGAGTTGCTGACCGAAGTGTCCGACCTCGACGGCAAGGCGTACACGATGCAATATTTCGAGCGGGCCGTCTTTGAATACCACCCTGAAAACCAGCCGCCCAACAACGTGCTCCTCAGCCAGCTAGGGACGTTCCAGTACAGGAAGAAGTACCCGAACGGCGCGCCGGGCCAGCAGCCCAACACAAGCGCGGGTTCGCAGCTCTTCACGGAAACGGGCAAGCGCGTGGGCGGGCGCTTCCTCGAATACTGGCGGCAAAACGGCGGCCTCGCCCAGCAGGGCCTCCCCATCTCCGACGAGTTCACCGAGAAATCGGACCTCAACGGCAAAGAGTACAGGGTGCAATACTTCGAGCGGGCGGTGTTCGAGCTACACCCTGAGAACCAACCTCCATACGACGTGCTTCTCAGTCACCTCGGCACCTTCCAGTATCGAGAGAAGCACCAACCATAAGAGACAATGTTGTAGGGGCACCCCTTGTGGGTGCCCTGGCCGAGAAAGATCATGGTTTGCAAAGAGGGCACCCACAAGGGGTGCCCCTACGATTCATCGGGAGTGGACCTAGAATAGACCTTTGATGGCGAACCCAAAATAATACGCCAACAGCAACTGCGTGGTCGCCCACAGCGCGATCCCCGCTACGTTGTACGCCACGAAGCGCCTGCGCTCAATGCGTGCCGTGCCCCCTAGTATCCCGCTCATGAAACAGAGTACCGGCAGGTATCGCCCTAGCAGCACCGCCTTGTCGCCATGCTTCTGGAACAGGCGCTCTCCTCGCGCTACCCTCTCCGGCGTGAGCCACAAGAACCGTCCGTACCTTTGCAGCACGGCCCGCCCACCGCTGCTACCAATGGCGTAGCCCGATATGCCGCCGAGCGCTCCACCCGCGATGGTCGCCCCGTAGATCGGCCAGAACACCACGCCACCGTCATGCCCCGACATGGCAGCCGCTAGCGACACGAACGTAAGGGCAGGCAGGGGCACTCCCGCGCTCTGCAAGAACACCATCCCGAACGCCAAAATGTACACCGCCCAGCCCCAGGCGGCGCTCGCGGCCAGTAACCACTCCATGCCCTAGTTATACCAATGCCGGGTAGGGGGTGTAAAGGGATGGGGATTAAGGGATTAGGGATTAGGGGGTTGGGGAGGATGATAAGCGACTGCAAACCTAACCTCACACTTAAACGGAAAATGCTAGTTTCTTTTGTGCGTGGGGAGGTTCAAAACAGTACCGGAAACTGGTCGAATGGCGAGTATGAAGCAGTTAAGTGAACTAGCTAAGTGCTCTTTCCTGACGATTTTGGCCTACTTTGGATCTCTAAACACTTGTCTCGACCCGTCTTGAGCCCTTTTTCGGCCATACTTGGCCTAGTCGGCCCTTGTTTTCACCTAGGAAACTAGCATTTTCCGTTTAAGGAAATTCCATGTGAGGTTAGGTTGCTCCCCACCAGAATCTGATCTGCCCACGGAAATACGTTAAGTGGGCAGAACAGATTCACACCCACACCTTCTCTGTTCTCTATGCTCCCCTAATCCCTAATCCCTTAACCCCCTAACCCCTTACTTCACCGGCGCGCTCTCCTCGATAAACCCGATCAGGCGCTGGGTGAGATCGTCGCCGTATTCGGTGTAGAAGAGGCCCGTGCCGTGCACCGAGCCGGGGTAAACGTGCTTCTCCTTCGGGGTAGGCATCTTGTCGTAAAGCTCCAACATCGGCCCCGTCCACTGGTCCCCTTCCGAGCTTATGAATAGCTTGGGCGCGGTCACCGTCTTGAGCGCATCGTCGCTCGCCCCCATCCCCTCGATAGTGCCGGGCGAGGCTATCACCACCAACCCCTCCACCTTCGTCCTGGTAGCCTCCAACGTCGAGATCGTGCCGCCGCAGCTTGCCCCCACCAGCACCAGGCGCTCCGCGCCTCGGCTCTTGACGTACTGCACAGCCGCCGCTATGTCCTGGTCTTGCTTCGTGACCACCCTCGCGCCACCAGAAGGCTTAAGCCCCCTGTAATAGTACGTCAGCGCCATGTAGCCGCGCTTCTTGAGCAGCAACGCGAAGTCGGTCCAGTCCTCTTTGCCGGTATTGGAGCACATAGCCGACAGAATCACAGCCGTCTTGCCCTTGCCATACAGCGACCCCACCAGGCTCACCCCATCCTCGGTCTTGAACTCCGCCGTCTGTCCATCCCTCTCCTGCCTGCGGAGCGTGCCCAACTGGCTCAACAGCACATCGTAGGGTGGTTGGTTCTCAGGGTGCATCTCGAACACCGCGCGCTCGAAGTACTGCACGCGGTACTCTTTGCCGTCCAACTCCGACTTCTCCGTGAATTCCTCTGATATGGGGTAACCTTGCTGGGCCAGCCCACCATTGTCCTGCCAGTACGCCAGGAACTTACCGCCCACGCGCTTGCCCGTTTCGGCGAAGAGCCTCGACCCGGCCTCGTTGTTCGGTTGCTGGCCCGGCGCGCCACCCGCGTACTTCTCCTTGTACTTGAACGCCCCAAGCAGCGACAGCAGCACATTGTTGGGGGGATCGTTCTCAGGGTGCATCTCGAACACCGCTCGCTCGAAGTATTGCACCATGTAGAGCTTGCCGTCGGTCGGGCTGATCTCGTGCATGCTGTCCGTGATCGGGTAGCCTTGCTGGGCCAGCCCGCCATGCAGCCGCCAGTACTCAAGGAAATCAAAGCACACCTCTTTCCCCGTCGCCTCGAAAGTGCTGCAACCCGATTGCGCAACTCCCGGCTGCGCCCCCACAGCCAGCCCCAATATCATCACCATAACCAAAGACATGGCCCACCTGCGTGCCGCCTTCTGTACCATGGCAAATCTCCTTCCCTGTCCCGAGTAACGAGTGACGAGTAACGAGTAACGAGTGTCGTCCACCGTCTACCGTCCGCATACTCTACACCCACCGCTGTCGTCTGGTTCCAGCGAGGTGTATACTGTATGAGCGGTATCTGAGCGTCCATAACCATGTGTTTATCCGGCCATGCTATATTCATCTCTTGTTAGGAGAATCGACCATATGAAACGCCTGATCCCTGGCTCGATCTCTTTCCTCTTCCTGTTGATTTTCCTGGCCGTCGCTCCATGGGGCGCGGAGGCCAGCGTCCCTGCCCAGGCGCACCCCGGCCCCTACGGACCCCAACCCACGCCTAACCCCGGCGACTGGCCCATGTACGGGCGCGACCTCCAGCGCACCAACTTTAACCCCGACGAGACCACCATCAACGCGGGCAATGTCAACCAACTGGTGGAGCGATGGCGCTTCAACCTGGGCAACACCTCGCCAACCTCCGGCGCGCCAAGCGTCGCCAATGGCAGGATCTACGCGGGGAGCAGCATCACCACCGGCGACAACTTCTTCGCGCGCGACGCGGTTACGGGAGCTCATATATGGTCCACCTCCGTCGGGCACAACAGTGGATGTGTCTTCTCGGTGGGTATCGGCTCGTCCTCGGTCGTATCCGGATCTGTCCTTTCAGTGGGAGGAGGCGACCGGGCGTTCTATGGTCTCAACGCCGACACCGGTGCGCAACTCTGGCGCGAGGATATGAACGTAGGCAACAGCGGCTTTCCTTGGGAATCACCCCTCCTCGCCTACGGACGTTCCTACCTGGGCATGGCTTCATGCGCCGACAACCCCTCCGTGCGCGGCGAGGTGCGCTCGGTCGATATGCTGACCGGCGGTGATCCTCTGAGCCAATACTTCGTACCGGCAGGTCAGGCAGGCGCGGGCATCTGGAACTCGCCCGCCCTCAGCCCAGACGGCTCAGCCCTCGTAGTCACCACTGGCGAGGACTTCGGCGGATACAACGGCCCCTACAACCGCGCTATCGTCTCGCTCGATCCCATCACCCTTGCCATCCTGCAATCGAACCAACAAGGCCCTCTCGGCGGCGACGTCGATTACGCCACCACGCCGCTCTTCTTCAGCGACAGCCTGGGGCGCAACCTTGTGGGCGCGCTCCACAAGAACAGCGTCTTCTATGCGTTCGAGCTAAATACTATCAATAACGGCCCTATCTGGTCGCGTAGCGTTTCGATCCGCAGCGCCGGCCTCATGCCCGCCTACGACCCCACATTTGGCACAGGCGGCACCCTCTTCGTCCCGACTACCAATAATATCTATGCTCTCAACCCCGATAACGGCACCGATAGATGGCCCGCCATAGCGGTTAGCGGCCTGCACGGCAATATCGCGCTCGCTAATGGCCTTATGTTCATGAACGTGGCGGGCAACCTCCAGGTCCGCGACAGGGCCAATGGCTCTCTGCTTCGCACCGTTACCCCCACCACAGGCGGCTCCACTTACACAGGCCCGGTGGTCTCCCACGGCTTCGTCTACTGGCTGTCGGGCGCGTGGCTCAACGCGTGGAGCCTGCCCGCGGGCAGCACCCCTACCCCCGGCCCGTCCAGTACACCTACTAACATACCCATCGCTACGAATACACCCACTACGACAAGTACGCCCAGCAACACACCCACCTTCACTCCCACCAATACGCCCACTCGCACCCCTACGAATCTCGCGACAATCACCCGCACACCTACCAGCGGTATAGTGCTCTCCTCCACTCCCACGCCGCCACCGCCTCCCCCTACATTCACCGCCACCACGCAGCCTGAGCCGACCGTTACCTCTACGCCCACACTGAACCCGACAGCGACCCCTACCGCCTGCACGCTTCAATTCGACGACGTCCCTCCCGAAAGCACCTTCTACCCGTTTATCCGGTGCCTCTCCTGCCTGGGGATCATCAATGGCTACCCCTGCGGTGGCCCCGGCGAGCCTTGCAACGGCAACAACGACCCATACTTCCGCCCCGGCAACCAGATCACGCGCGGCCAACTCTCGAAGATCGTGTCCGAGTCGGCGGGCTTCCAGGAGCCTGCCGGCGGCCAGACGTTCGAGGACGTGCCACCTGCCAGCACCTTTTATGCGTATATAGAGAGGCTGGCGACGCGCGGCATCATGCAGGGGTATCCATGCGGAAACCCTGAGCCGTGCGTGCCCCCCGGTAACCTGCCTTACTTCCGCCCCGGCAATAACGCCACGAGAGGACAGATCGCCAAGATAGTGAGTAACGCCGCGGGGTTGGTCGGCACCCCCACCGGCCAGACGTTCGAGGATGTGCCACCCGACAGCACCTTCTGGCTCTGGATAGAGCGCCTATCGGCCACGGGAGCTATAAACGGCTACGACTGCGGCCACCTTGAGCCGTGCGTGCCCCCCGGCAACCGCCCCTACTTCCGCCCCGGCAACAGCGCCACCAGGGGCCAGGTATCGAAGATAGTCTCAGCCACCTTCTTCCCCGCCTGCGACCCTCTTGAGGAGTGATACGTGATACGTGTGACGAATGGCGTATGGCGGTTACGTATCACGTATCAATGACTTATAAAAACCCGACTATGAACACCCCTACCCTTGCCTTCGATCTCCCCCAGGCCGCACACCCGCTCATGCCGGGCGCGGATCCTTTTCTCTACCCGGCGGGCGACGTGGCCTGCCTATTCGTCCACGGCTTCACCTCTTCCGCCTACGAGATGCGCGAGCCTGCCCGCTACCTGGCCGACCGGGGCATCACCGCTGGGGCGTGCCTCCTGGCCGGGCATGGCAGCGCCCCCGAAGACCTCCGGGGCACGACCTGGCACGACTGGTACGCCTCGGTCAGCCATGCCCTCGACCTCCTGATCGCCAACCACGGACGCGTATACGTGGCGGGCCTATCGCTGGGGGGCGCGCTCACCCTCCACGCCGCCTCCGAGTACGGCGACAAATTGGCGGGCATCGTCGTCATGTCCGCGCCCGTGTACGTGCCAACCCCTGTAGCCCATATCTTGCGCGGCCTCCAGGGGTCGCTGCCGTTCCTGATCAAACCCTACCGTGACATCGAGGACCCCGCCGCCCGCGACCGCCACGTCGGCTATATGCGCTCGCCCGTCGATGCCACCGCTTCCCTCGTAGACTTCCTGGTACAGGTGCGCGGCGGCCTCCCCCGCATCCACCTGCCCTCCCTCATAATCTACTCCCGCCACGACCACGTAGTGCCAAGCGTAAGCTCGCACCATATCTACGCTCGCCTCGGCTCCCACGACAAGCATATGCTGGCCCTCCACAGGGGCTACCACATCGTGACCGTGGATTACGACAAACAGAAGGTGTTTGAGGCGATATACGATTTCATCAGGAGAAATGAGAAGTTGGATATTAGAAGTTAGAAGTCAGAAATCAGAAGTCAGAAATCAGAAGTCAGAAATTAGATTACGAGATGCACAACGCCAAAACAATCTAACATCTAACATCTAATTTCTGACTTCTGATTTCTAACCTCCCAGGAGCCCCCCAATGCTCAAAGGCGTGCTTTTCGACCTCGGCCATACTCTTCAGGAGTTCAGGAGCGATGATTGGCCCGTCATTCGCAAGGTGATGAACACTGCTCTGTACAACCACATCGCCTCCAACGGCCCTGGGCATAATCTGCCGCCGCTGGACAAGTTCCTTGAGGTTATGGAGGTCAGGAGCGAGGCGATATGGGGCGAGGCTCGCCGTACCAGGCGCGGCCATTCCTTGCTGTCCATACTCCCGGCCATGTTCGAGGAGTACGGCGTCGAGGGCCTATCGCCCGATGCCTGTCTCCAGCCCTGGTACGACCAGCGCGCCAGCGATTGGATCTACATCGAGCCTGACGTCAAGCCCACCCTTGAGCAATTGCGCGACATGGGCCTCAAGCTGGGCCTCGTATCGAACACCGCCTGGCCCGCCGCCGCCCACGACCCCGACCTGGAGCACTTCGGCATAATAGACCTCCTGCCCTGCCGCGTCTATTCGTGCGACTTCGGCTGGGAGAAGCCCGACCCACGCATCTTCCACGCCGCCCTCGATTGCCTCGGCCTTCGCCCCGAAGAGACCGCCTTCGTGGGCGACTTCCTTCAATACGATGTGGCGGGCGCGCACGCCGTAGGCATGAAAGCGATCTGGAAGCGCATCGAAGGCCGCCCTACCGAGATAGACGACCACACCATCGTGCCCGACGCAACAATTACCCGCATAGGCGAATTGCCCGCTGTGCTCCAACGGCTCTATAATGTAGTATGAGAGATGACCGGGTAAGCGGCCTCCATAGGAAAATACTTACGTGGGTCCGAGAGGACAGCTTCCGCTCCTCGATCTTGGTGCTGTTTTTCGCTAATGCGTTGTTGGGTCTATTTGCGTACATTAATACCGGCAAATATGACGGTCCACTCTATCCTGTACCACCCCCTGAGCCGGAGATATTCAACGATTATCCAACCGCAGAGTACCTTCACCAGCGCGGCTCAACTATCAACGGATCCTTGTATCTGTCCTCCGAAACGAATGATCAGTTGTCCGAATTGTTTGAGTACAAGTTGACCTTCGAGACTGACGATCCGCCGTCAGATGTGCTGGCGTACTACAATGCCTTAGCGGCCAGATCAGGTTGGCACCCGGTGGATGTTCGCGACTACGAGCGCCACCGATACCATTTCGGTGATTTTGAGCGCTCAATCTACAATTACTATCTGTATGTCTTTGCTACGGCCCTCGATGATTCTGACCCCTACTGGCACCTTAGCACCTATGTAAGCATAAGGATAGAGAGAACCTTGCCGATCTATCCCAAGGCCATCAACCTTATCGCAAACAAAACGTGCGGGATTGACGATTGCGATTGGACTGTTGAGTTTTCATCCCAGGATTCGCCACACAAAATACTCGCATTCTACAAAGAGATCCTGCCAACATCGATATTCTCTGGTAAAGTTTGGGCGCCAAATTCCACATGGAGCCATGCAACTCAACTGTACTGGAAATTAGGGAGGACATCCTACGCCGAGGTCAATACCTCCCAAGAATCAGGCCTAACTCATGTGAAGGTCAAAGTATACCACGGTTGCTGTGGGGGGCTACTTCGAGAGCACTCTCTACATAGTCTGCGCTCTCTAGACAGCTACTAAGACGAAATGTTAGTTCTTCCTCGTGAAACCTGCATAGACCTAGACCAGTCCCTCAACAAAGACTGGCTGGTGACCAACGGCATCGGCGGCTACGCTTCCAGCACCGTGCCCGGTGTCAACACGCGCCGCTATCACGGTCTGCTCGTGGCCGCGCTCAGGCCGCCCGTGGAGCGCACCGTCCTCCTCAACAACATCGACGAGGATATCTACATCGAGGACC
>JBAURA010000780.1:0-2857 GCA_049580985.1 Chloroflexia bacterium | reverse complement strand
AGCAACACCACCTCGCTCAATACCGTCACGATAGCCGCCCCGTAAATACCCAGCACCGGCACGAGCGCCAGGTTGGCCGCCACGTTGAACACCAGCGTCAGCGCGAATGCCCACGTAATCAACCTCTGCCTGTCCAGCGCGATCAGCACGTATTGCGTCACCCCGTTCACGAAGCTGAACGGCAGGAATAATATCAGTATCTGCAAGGCTATCGCCGATTCGGGCAGATAGCCCTCTTTCCCCCCCGTCACCACTGTCACCAGCAGGGGCGAGAACCACACCGTCATCGCCACTATCAGCCCCGACAGACAAACCAGCACCTTCAACGCGAACCCATACTCTCGAGACATGCGTGGCAGGTCGTCCCGCGCGTGCCGCGACATGCGCGGGAATAACGCCAGCGTCACAGCGGGCGTGATCAGCAGCACGAAATTGAGATAGCTGTAAGCCGCGTTGTAGCGCTCAACCGCGAAGTCGCCCAGCACAGGCTGAACGATAAACTGGTCCACCCGAAAAAAGAGGCCGATCAACAGCCCATTGAGCAGCAGAGGCCACCCCGCCGCCAGCAACCCCGTCGCTACACGACGCTCGATACGCAGCCCGCGAAGCGACAAAGCGCCCGCCGCGTCCGGCAACTCCCTCCGCAATAACCACCAGAAGACCACCGCCGTAGCGCACGTTGCCACCAATGCTGCCACGGCCAGCCCGATCACACCCCACCCCAGCATCAGCGCGCCCAACCCCAATGCCACGTTCAGCGCCGAAGTGCCGATCCCCACCAGCGCGGGCAAGGTCATCCGCTCGTAAGCGTACAGCACGGCCGTTACGGTCCCCGAAAAGGTTCCCGGCAACAGCGATAGGGTCAGGATGAGCAAAGCCCACGCCCCGCCTTCCCCCCAGCTAAACAGGGTGGTGTACAGGAGGATGAACAGCCCAACAGGAACGAATAACCCCAGGCTGATCGCCAGGCGCAACGCCAGTGTCTGCGTGAAAAGCTGCCTAACTTGCCCACCAGCCTCGCCCTGCAACCCACGCGCGCGCGCCAGCTCGCGTGTCAGCAGCGTGCCCAGCCCCCACTCCGAAACGGTGCTCGCGTACATCAGCACGAGAGCCGCCAGGAAATAGCTGCCAAGCACGCCATCGGCCCGCGCGCCCAGCACGCGATACTGCACCACCACGTACCCCAGCATCAGCAGCCTGGTGAAGACCTGCGCCGCGAAAGGGTTGAGTGCGTTGGACGCTACCCGCCGCGCGGCCCCGGCGCTCTCTTCCATCCCCTATTTACCCGTCATCTGCAAAGCGATTATCAGCAGCACCGACAGCATCATCAACAAGATCGACCCCATTCCGGCGCACCCCATGATCAGCACGCTATTCTGAGCCTTTTTCGCCTTCTCCCGACGCACCCTATCGTACTCGACCTGACCCGCCACGATAGCCTTGTATCGCTCCCCCAGCCCCCGCGCCTCCATCAAGGTCCGCATCGACCCCAGGTGGGCCGCCTCGTAAATCTGTAGCTCCCTCTGCGTCTTCACCCTTGCCGACCTGTTCGGCACGTAATCGGGCGTCTTCTCCCACAGCTCGTAAGCATCCGTCCCCAGGCTATCCCCTCGCCCCAACACCACGTCCCTGTACCGTGCCACCCGCTCAGGGTCCTGGCTTGACAGCAAAAAAAGCACAGTAGCATCCCACCGCTCCCGCGAAGGCGGAGCAAGCCCCTTATCCAGCGCATAGCTCGCCCACCGGCTGTACAGCCTGTCGAACGGGTCTTGCTCTTTCTCGCTATTATCCATACCATCCTGCGTCATGCGTTCTTGATACGTGATACGTGAACTCTAATAAACATAAAACATCTTGGCGAACCTTGGCGCTCTTGGCGTCTTGGCGGTTCCGTCCCTTACGTTTCGCGTTTCCCGTTTCGCGTTTTACGTTTTGCGCTCCGCGCTCCCAACCCCTCATACACCCCCAATACCGCCCGCGCCGCCGCCTCCCACGTGAAGCCGGCCACCTGTTGCGGCCCTTCCGCCGACAGCCTCGCCCGCAGATCCTCGTCAGACAGCAGCCGCCTCAATCCCTCGGCTATGCTCTCGACGGACTTTGCCTCCACCCGCACCGTCGCCTCCCCGGCCACCTCCCGCAACGCCCCATCCTCCGACACCAGCGTGGGCGTCCCACACATCATCGCCTCGGCCACCGGCAGCCCGAACCCCTCGTACAGGCTGGGATAAGCGAACACTTCGGCCATATTATAGAGCAAAGGCAACTCGCTATCATCGATAAAATCCACAAAGATCACCCTCGCGTCCTCTACACTAGCGTTCACCCGCCAGGCAGCCTCCAATATCGGCTCGTAAAGCCACCCCTTCCTCCCCGCCAGCACCAGCGCCGCCTCCCCCTCCACCCCCTTCACAGCCTCCGCATACCCCTCGATCAACCGCACAAGGTTCTTCCGAGGTTCCAACGTCCCCACGTGCAAAACAAACCTCCGAGGCAACCCCATCTTCTCCCGCAACCGCTCCACTTGGTCGCTAATCCCTGGTCCCTGACCCCTGGTCCCTGGTCCCTGACCCCCGAACCGCTTATCGACCCCGTTATGCACCACCACCACCTTCTCCTCCGGCACACCAAGCAGCCGCACAAGATCGCGCTTGGTCTGGTGCGACACCGCGATGATCCTGTCGGCCCGCTCGACCGCCCCCGGCACCGTCTTCCCCAGGAAGGCCGCCAATCCAGGCTCAGCGCACTCCGGCACCACCATGAACGACAGGTCGTGCACCGTGATCACGTCCGCCCCGCTCCTGTGCGGCGGCGACACGAAATCGGGCGAGTGCAACACGTCGCACCGCCCCGTGAACAG
>JBAURA010000779.1:0-13090 GCA_049580985.1 Chloroflexia bacterium | reverse complement strand
CAATAGACCTGCGCAGGGCCGCGGGCAAGCTCTCCAACCTGCAAGAGTTGCTCCTCAAGAAGCCCCTCCACGGGCATTGGGGCATCGGGCACACGCGCTGGGCCACGCACGGCGGCGTCAACGAGGTCAACGCCCACCCCCACCGCGATTCCTCCGGCGATGTGGTCGTCATCCAGAATGGCATCGTGGAGAACTATCTCTCCCTGAAGGAGATGCTCAAGAGGGAGGGGCATGAATTCCGCTCCGAGACCGATACGGAGGTCATCCCCCACCTGATCGAGTACCACCTGAAGCGTGACGCGTCCGATCTTGAAGAGGCCCTGCGCCTCACACTCAACGAGCTCAAGGGATCGCACGCCATCGTAGCGATGCGCGTGCAAGAGCCTGAGACACTGGTCGCCGCCCGGCTGGGCAACGCGGGGGGCGTGGTCATCGGCTACGGCGACGGAGAGATGTTCGTGGCGTCGGACCAACCCGCCATCCTGGAGCATACCCGCAAAATGGTCTTCCTGGAGCCTGGCGAGATGGCCGTCCTGCATAAGGACGACGTCCATTACCTGAAGATAGACGGCACGACAATTGAAAAATCGCCCGTGACGATGGCCTGGGACATGAACAGCGCGGCCAAGGGTGGCTACAAGCACTACATGCTCAAGGAGATCATGGAGCAATCGCGCTCCGTGGCCGACACCCTCATCGGGCGCATCAACCCCGAAGCAGGCACTGTGTACCTCGAAGGTATCCCTTTTACGCGGCAGGAGATGCGCGACTTCAAAAAGATCACCATCCTGGCATGCGGCACTGCCTACCACGCTGCACTGGCGGGCAAGTATATGTTCGAGCAGATAGCCCGCATCCCGGTCGAAGTGGACTTCGGCTCCGAGTACCGCTACCGCCAGCCTGTGGTGGGCGACGGCACATTGGCTCTCGCGATCAGCCAGTCAGGTGAAACGGTAGACACCCTGGAAGCCATGGCCGAGGCCCGCAAGGAGGGTGCGCGCATAGTGGTCATCGTCAACGTGATCGGCAGCCAGGCCGACCGCGTGGCCGACGGGCGCATCCACGTACAGGCGGGGCCGGAGATTGCTGTGGCAAGCACCAAAGTATACACAGGCATGCTCGTTGACCAGTTGCTGCTCGCAATCGCCCTTGGGCAGGCGCGCGGCACTCTCACGAAGGAACGTGCCGCCGAGCTATTGGACGGGCTGATGAAGCTGCCCAACCAGGTCGGTGACCTGCTGGCGAACGAAGAGCTTTACGAGGAGGTCGCGTCGCGCGTCTACAACGCCACCGACATGCTCTACCTGGGCCGGGGCATCAACTACCCTACCGCCCTGGAAGGCGCGCTCAAGCTGAAGGAGATCAGCTACATCCACGCCGAGGGCTGCCCCGCCGGTGAGATGAAGCACGGCATCAATGCCCTCATCGACGAGAACCTGCCTGTCGTGTGCATCGTGCCCCGCGACGCCCTCTACGACAAAATGCTGAGCAATATCGAGCAGGTGAAGGCACGCCGTGGCAAGGTGATCGCGATAGCCACCGAGGGCGACGAAGCAATCCGCGCCAAAGCTGACGAGGTGATATACATCCCCGCCATCGATTACCTCCTCTCGCCCGTGCTCGCCGTGATCCCCCTACAGATGCTCGCCTACAAAGTCGCCGTCCGCCGGGGCACCGATGTAGACCAGCCCCGCAACCTCGCCAAGTCGGTCACAGTCGAGTAAGCGCCCTTCCCCTCTCTAGAAATCGGGCTATCAAACGCGTAGGCGGATCGCCGAATTAGCTATCGTAAATAGAGACAGGATCATACGAGGAAACAAGCTCATATAGATAATATAGACCACCTAGAGCTTCCCTAAGCAGGTCTGGAGGCGCAATCGACAAGAGTCCGCACAGTTCCATTGGATCGCGGGGCGCATGCACAAGGTTCCGGTACCCTGCTGAGTAATCCTGCCGCTTCGTGAGGGGTCTGGTCAGCCCAAGGCGATCACTTATCAGACGCTGAATTATGGGACGGTAATGCTCCCCGGTACCGGGGACTGGAATGATCCCTCTTAAAGAGTCCTGAAGTCCGTAGGGCATGGCCATGAGTTCCTCAACAGAATAGTTGAAGAGCTGCTTGCCTCTGATTTCCACAAGTCTTTCCGTAACATTTGTTGATTGGCCCCCCACGAATATGGCTATTACCGACTCCCCTTGGGTTAGATACTCCCTCATTACGTAGGTAAGTTTGTCGGAATTCATGCTGGGATAGAGTTTGTGGCCGGCGTCATCCGGTACGGTGAGTATCGCTACCCCTGTAAGTTCGATGTTTTCCTTGAGAAGCCGGGATTGGGCTTCATAGATGAGTTCCTCTGCTATCCCAAGTTCCACTGCATCAGGCTTTATGAGCAGAGCACCTGTTTGTGCTAACAGACTCCTCGCCATAGCGAGGGGGACGTTCGTATCTCTCATATCCCTAGAGCTTGCCGCTGGAGGTCTTCTCCAGAGTTCCGCCTGAGCACCGCCGCGCCAAAATCTAGGTGGCAGGCCTGGCTATCGTGGTCCTCGAAGCGCTGGCCGACCGGCTTGTGCCCTCCTTCGCCAACGCGTGAACGCGCTCCGGTTCATGGCGAGCGCTACAGAAATGTTCCGTTTCGCCTCATACGAGCAGATTATCGGGCTGCGCAGGAACGCCGCTGACAAGTAGGAGCATGGAACAGGCAGGCAATGTATATCGTCGCCCAACAAGTGAAGTCGTAATCAAGCGCGCGTCTAACGCACCCGCATTATGGCGTTCTTCGGGTGCGTTAGACGCGCATGGCGATCTGGCGCAGTCGCTTACAGGGACGTTAGAGACGCTATTTCAGCCCGCCGAAACCGCCCTCAGGAAGCGCAGGCTCGGCCGGGTTGATCACCGGATCATTGATGCGGCTAAGCATATTCATCGCCGCCTGGCAGGACTCCGCAGTCGCGCCCGCGGCTAAAGCTTGTGCCGCAATAGACCCCAGATCGAACTCGCCGGTGCTTTCAACGACCTTATCACCGATGAAACGGTAGATATTGATGCCGGTGATGTCGACCACTTTGTTGCTAGGCTTGAGGCCCAAGAAGGGCTTTGACCACTTGCCGCGCATCCTCCAACGGACGACAACTTCCTCACCCTGCTCGACCGCATCCTCGACTCTCAGCCGAAAGTCGCTAAACACGCTATCAGGCCTGAGCATGACGTTCTCACGCTCGATAGTGGGCTTGCCGGCTGGGCTCTTTTTGAGCCGCCTGGCGGCGAGGTGCCACGGCTCGTGGCTGACGTAGTTGGGGGAAAAGAGATCAAGTTCTCCCCCCTCCTCGATCCTCCGGCGGATGCGAGAGACTCGGTCCATTGGGACTTCCCTGTTCACCTTCGCCATAGCTGCCTCCTAGAGACGCATTTTCCGCTCAGCACGGATGTAAACATTACTTCAAGGTCAATATACATGACTCCGCTAGCGCTGTCAATAGGCGAAACCCCCACAAATGGTCAGAGTGGGCAGGGGCCAAAGCACAAGCCATCAGAGGCTCGACACCTGACCTTAGGGCATAGACTGTAAGAAAGGAAACTTGCGCCGCATGTAACCGCGAATCTCCTCTCTTACATCGTCACGGGGACGGTCGCCATCAACGACAGTGAAGCTTGCTGCCTGTGGTAGTTCCTTATAAGCCGATGCAAGCTTTTCAAGATAATGCAATTCAACTCGCTCTACGCCGCGCGCCGCAATTCGTTGTTGTGCTTCGGCTGGCGGCACGTCGATAAGTAGCGAGAGGTCTGGCTCGGGAAATATGTCGAAAAGCCTTTGGATGAGCCAATCGTTCCCAGAATGCCAATGCCGGGCAGTTGCAATATAGCAGTACGAGTAGCGATCCATGATTACGAAATGACCCTCCTTACCTAATGCCTGGCGAGCTTTTATCATCATGTTCCACTTCAACATTATGAGAACTAGCCTCGCAACATCCGCGCCAAGCAATACACGCCGATCATCGTATCCAGCTTCCCTTGCAATCTCATCCAGGATAGTCATCGCGGGCAATATATCTTCATTAGGATGAAGCGTCACCGAATACCCGGCAGACTTTAGCCATTCGGCGATGTAGCTAGCCTGCGTGGTCTTTCCTGCCCCATCGATTCCCAGGATCACAACCAGGTGCGCGCGTTTCTCTATAGGAGCGGTTGATAACATCATGGTCATTGGCTTGGATCGGTCCTTTCCTAAACTTGGCTTTGTAGACTGAAGGAGGCAGCGAGAGCCTGTCTGAGAGCGGGTTCTGATGTATAATAGGGGGCAAAGAACCCCAGGTTCAGGGTCTGAAGCTCTCTTGGCTTACGAGACCATAAGGAGTCTAGCACGGTGCTGCCGAAACTTACACAATGCATGTTGTATGCGTTTCAAAAGTGCCATATAGATTGGTTAGCCGTTGTGCCCAGCACAGGGTTGAACGAAGTCTATGACTATTATAACGAGCAAGGACGATGCCTCTTCGCAACCCGCGAGGAAGAAGCAGTGGCTATTTGTGCCGGCCTTGCCATGACAGGCAAGCGTCCGCTGGTACTTATGCAGCAATCTGGAGTAGGTAACGCTCTGAACGCTGTCTTCACGTTAGCACAAGCTTATGCCATCTACTTTCCTATTGTTGTCTGCGATAGGTCGAGCTACGATCCCAACCCGGTGCAAAGACACAGCTCCGTCAGCACATGGCACGTCCTCGAGAGCTTAGGCTCTGTGTTTCTCGACTGGACCAATGTTAATGCCTCGGAACGCTTTAGCGAGTTGTTGGACCGGCAACAGCGCTGGATTATTAGTACATTAGTGGGCGAGAAGTAACAAGCGTGCTGGAGCGTGAGGCTACACTGGCGCGGATAGTTGCGGATGCGGATCCAGAGGCGTTCTTCATCTCTGGACTTGGCTTTATTAGCCGCGGCCTTTATGCAGCCACACCGTCGCTGAGGGAGCGTTGTTTTTATTGCATGGGTTCCATGGGTAGTGTACTCCCGCTTGCGCTGGGCATTTCCCTGGGTCAGCCCGACGCCGCAGTGTTTGCTCTGGAAGGCGACGGTTCTCTGCTTATGAACCTGGGAGCCCTGGTTACCCTCCGCCGGTATGGCTCCGGTGGCGTGCGGTTGATAGTATTCGATAATGGCTGCTACGAGTCCACGGGTGGGCAGCCAAGCCAACCGCCAGATTTCAGGCTGGAAGATATCTGTTCGGCATCCGGCCTGCCCACATCGGTTGCGAGGCATCTTGAGCAAGTATCAAGTTTCGTTAGAGCGCCGAAACTCAGTTGTCCGGCAATACTGGTCGTCAAGGTCAGGCTGAGTGCGCCGTCGCCACGCATCCCGGACGACCCGAAACTCATATCGGAGCGCTTTTCAACAGGGTTGCAATCGGCGATAAAGAATCGTACAAAGGCCACTTCTCAGGGAAAGGAGTGTTGAGTCTATGAGCGCCCTCAAGACTTCAGTACACAGAGAGCCAATATCGGGGCCTTCCGCCTGGCTCCCCGGTGACCTTGAGAGTTCTGCTAATTGGCGCTACTCCTGGAAGCCGGAAACGCTCTCAGAGATCGAACAAGCGGTGCGGCAGTGGCGGTCGGGGCCGAAGGGCGTGCTCGACACGATCTTACGCCAGCCAGAGCAGGCGCGCGAGACATTCCCGCTCACTTCTTTCACCGATGACGCGCACGCCATTAAGGAGGAATTGGAGAAGGGCCACGGCTTTGTGCTACTCAAGGGCCTTCCACTTGACAGCTACACTGTTGAGGAAGCTTACGCGATTTATGCTGGTATCAGCGTGCTCTTTGGTATGCCACTGGCGCAGGACCGTGAAGGGAACCTATTCTACTCTGTGCGGGATGAAGGATTTCAGATAGAGAGTCATGGTACGCCGGGCGTGAGAGGCACCAAGTCTAATGCGCGCTTGCACTTCCACACCGACTCGGCGCCGGCCCATCGTGGCAACACACCGGATATTGTTGGGCTGCTCTGCCTGCACCAGGCCAGGGCGGGGGGCGAGTCTTTGCTCGTTAATGCGAATACATTGCACAACATTATTTTGCGGGAGGAGCCATCAGCCCTACAGCGACTCTACGAATCCTACTATTTCGACCGGCGGGCAGATGCCGAGCCATGGGAAAGCCCGCTCCTGGAAGCGCCTGTATTTATGTATGACGGTATCCTGAGTATGAGGTTCAACGAGTTTTACATGATCATGGGCGCTGAGCTTGCCGGCGTGCCTATGCTCAGGACGGACCTAGCCGCCATCAGTGTGATCAAGCGACTGACCAATCGCCCCGAGCTAATCTTTAGATTCACAATGGAGCGAGGCGATATTCAGTTCTTGAATAACCATTATGTAATACACGCTCGCAGCGCCTTCGAAGACCGCTCGGGCCCGGAAGAGAAGCGGCATCTTGTCCGAATCTGGTTGAAACTGTCCAATAAAGAAAGCGCATAGTTCTTACAAGAAACAGGCATTTCCTGACCTGGTACGCTCCGGGCAAAGCTTCCGCCGGCAATACGAACGGCGCGGGCCGATAACCAAACTTTGAGCATTCCACGCGCGTTAAAGAAAAGCTCCAGGCTCTTGTCGAACTGCCTGAGCCATAGGAGCGCCGCGCTCAATCAAGGATGCATATGCCAACTCACACCGCCGTAAACAACATTCCTGATACACCCGAAGAGCTATCACTATACCAATTCCTCAAGTCCCAGGCCGACCGCACACCTGATGCCATTGCCTTTGCTGCACCAGGTAGAAAACCTCTAACCTATAAACGTCTAGAAGCCCATCTTGCATACGTAGTGACTGCTCTGAATAATCGAGGGATCGAAACAAGCGACCGCGTAGCTCTCGTCCTCCCTAACGCCGTCGAGACAGGAGTCACAGCGCTAGCAGTAGCTGCCGGGGCTGGCTGCGCACCACTGAATCCTGCCTACACACGCGAAGAACTGGAGTTCTACATAGGCGATCTAAAGCCCAAAGCCGTAGTGGTACAAGCAGGCTGGCTCACGCCTGCCATAGATGTTGCACGAGATATGGGCATACAGGTGATCGAATTGCTGCCTGATCCCAATGGCCCCGCCGGGCTATTCACCATTTCCGGCGTTGAAAATGCTGGCGGCGGGCAGCCCCACTTCTCCAATCCTGAAGATGTGGCCTTTGTTCTCCATACGTCGGGGACAACTTCGCGGCCCAAAATCGTGCCCCTGACACACGTCAATATTTGCTCCTCCGCCGTCAACACCAAGATTGCGTTTGAGCTGACCTGTAACGACCGTTGCCTCAACGTGATGCCGCTCTTCCACGTGCATGGCTTGATCAGCGCTACTCTCGCTTCACTCGCTGCGGGTGGCAGCGCCTTCTGCACGGGAGGATACAATCCCGACAGCTTCTTCTCATGGGTGGCGGAATCTAAGTCGACCTGGTACACCGCATCCCCCACCATACACCAGTCGATCCTTAGCATGGCCCCAGACCACCTGGAAACCATCACTCAGTTTCCCCTACGCTTCATTAGATCCTCATCCGCGCCATTGCCACCGCAGGTCATGACTGAATTGGAGACTGTGTTTGGAGCACCGGTGATAGAATACTACGGTTCCTCCGAGGCAGCCTCCCAAATAACTTCAAACCCCATGCCGCCTCGACGCAGGAAGCCTGGTTCAGCCGGAGTGCCGGCAGGACCGCAGGTAGCGATCATGGACGACATAGGCGCACTCCTACCGCCCAAGCAAACAGGGGAAATAGTGATTCGCGGTGCGAATGTCATGAGTGGTTATGCGGACAACCCCGAGGCAAACGCCGATGCCTACGTGGACGGCTGGCTGAGAACAGGCGACGAAGGCTATTTCGACGCTGATGGATATCTATTCATCACAGGCCGATCTAAAGAGATGATCAACCGTGGGGGTGAGAAGATAGGGCCACGTGAGGTGGACGAAGTGTTGCTCAACCACCCTGCTGTTGCCCAGGCTGTCACATTCGCTGTGCCACACGCAACATTAGGTGAAGACGTGGTCGCCGCTGTGGTGTTGCGAAAGAATGCAGCCGCTACTGAGAGAGAGATACGAGAATTCGCACTCCAACGTCTCGCACCATATAAAGTTCCGAGCCAGATCGTTATAGTGGACGATATACCTAAAGGACCCACGGGAAAAATACAGCGTATCAAACTCGCCGACATATTGGCTGAACAGCTTCGACCCGACTTCATCGCGCCCTCCGATGCCGTAGAGCAAGCTCTAGCCGGTATATGGTCAGACGTGCTCGACACGGACAGAATCGGCGCACAAGACAACTTCTTCGCGCTGGGCGGCGACTCGCTACAGGCTACTATGGTCATGTCAAGAGTCCGCTCTACATTTCAAATCGAGTTGTCACTCGAAATGATATTCAGGGAACCAACGTTGGAGGAGCTGGTTCGCGTCATCGAGCAATTGCTCGCAGCCAAGGAAGCATCGGCGGGGACAGCACCCGCCCCAACGGGAACCAACACTCCCCCAACGACCGAGCAGCAGGATGGCGAACCCACAGACGGCAATCAAGAATACACACTGCCGAACACCCTGGTTGTATCGCAACAGGACAGGTTGCAGACTAACCACTTCTACCGTGAAATCTTCGATGAACGCCTCTATACCAGGCATGGCATCAAACTGACCGATCACTCTGTGGTGTTCGATGTGGGAGCAAACATAGGCTTATTCTCCCTCTTCGCTCATCAAGAATGCCCTGGTGTTAAGCTCTATGCTTTCGAGCCTGCCCCACCTCTTTTTGAGTTGTTGCGCATTAACATGTCCCGATACGAGGTTGATGCTGAGCTTTTTGGCTTCGGCCTGGGTAATCGAAACGGTACGGCAAAGTTCACTTTCTACCCGAACAATGCCGGTATGTCTACCTTCTACCCTGATTCGAGAGATGAAGAAGCAGCATTGATGATCATCCTACAGAATCAGTTCGGTAGTACCAGTGACGAGATGCAACGGTTGCAACAGCACTCCACTGAGATCCTGGGCGAACGCTTCAAGCGACAGACATACGATTGCCAGGTACGCACGCTATCGAGTGTTATCGCGGAGAGGCAGGTGCAACGCATCGACCTCCTCAAGATCGATGTACAAAAAAGCGAGATTGATGTTCTTGAAGGTATTGACGAGGACGACTGGGGTAAGATCGGCCAGATTGTCATGGAGGTCCACGACCTGGAAGGAAGACTGAAGACGATCATTGACCTGCTATCCACGAAAGGCTTCACAGTCCACACAGACCAGGATCCTATAGCCGAAGGCTCCACCCTCTACTATCTATACGCCGTTGCTTCCTCTAAGCTGCACCACTGATGTCGAACGACCCTATTAGCAATATGATGCAAGTAGCAAGACGCCCACGCCGGCCCAATGCACTGCCGCTTTCCTATGCCCAGCAGCGGCTTTGGTTCCTGGAGCAGCTACTACCGGGTAGCCCCCTCTTTAACGTGACACTGATCATAAGGCTGGCCGGGCATCTAAATCTAGATGCTCTTGCGTGGAGTCTATCGGAGATTGTGCGGCGACATGAGGTGTTGCGCACGACGTTCACAGATCTCCGTGGTGAGCCTGTACAGGTCGTAGGCGAGCCGTGGACCGTGGACCTTGAGCAGACGCTCGTGGACCTCCGAAGTGCGGCTGCTTTGAGCGAGCGTGAGGACCTGGCAAAGAAGCTGGTCACTGAAGAGGCCCTGGTGCCGTTTAATCTGTCAGAGGGGCCGTTGATAAGGTTCCTCCTATTAAGACTAGACGAGGATCTGCATATCCTGTCAGCCGGCATGCATCATATCACCACGGATCGTTGGTCGTTAGGCGTATTCTTCCGCGAGCTCTCTGTCCTCTATGATTCACGTGCTTCAGGCAGGCCTTACCCTTTGAGTGAGTTGCCCATCCAGTATGCGGATTACGCCTATGAACAGAGACAACGACAAAATGAAGCTGTGCTTGTTGGGCAAGTTGACTTCTGGAGCCGGCAATTGGTTGGCCCACTACCCCTGCTGCGCCTGCCGTTAGATCGACCCAGCCCAGACGTGTCCTGGCATGCCGGGGATGCGGTGGAAGTCGACCTTAACCCGCAATTGGTCCAGAGACTGAGGATTTTGGCGGGGGAGAGCAACGCCACACTGTTCATGGTTCTGCACGCTGCCTTCGCCTTTTTATTGTGCTGCCATAGCAGGCAAACAGATATTGTTATTGGCACCGACGTGGCTAATCGTCATCATCCCGATGTGGAAAAACTGCTGGGGTTCTTCGTAAATCAACTCGTTTTGAGGACCGATCTGTCTGGCAACCCAACTTTCCGCGAGCTTATAGCGCGGGTACGCGACACAGATATACGCTGTTTCACCCATCAAGACTTTCCTTTTGCGAAGTTAGTAGAATTACTCAATCCCAAAAGGAAACTCGAAGTCTCACCCCTTTTTCAAGTGAAGTTTGTCTTTCACAATATGCCGCAGCTCACATTAACCCTTGACAAACTGGAAGTCGAATTTTGGCGGGCACCCACACATCTGGTACAACATGACCTGGTTCTCTTGCTGCATCGAGACAACGAAAGGCTATCGGGCCGGTTCGAGTATTCCACAGGCGTCTTCGACCCAGGCACTATCGCGCGGATGCGGGATGCTTTCGTCCGGCTGCTGGAAGTAGTCACAACGAGTCCCGATGAGCATATAATAACCCTTAGAGATCGACAAAGGAGGGAGCTAATGGCGAAGCCTCAATTCAAGAGCCTGAAAAGCATAAAGGCCACCCCTGTCGAGTTCCTGGACTCTGACCTCGTTACCACCGGGCGACTGACGAACGGAGAGGCAGGAGATAAATCCCCCCTGGTTATCCGGCCGGCAGTAGCAGGGTTGGATTTGCTGGATTGGGCGGCTAATAATCGAGAGTACATAGATTCTCTATTGCTGGACAACGGGGCGCTGCTCTTTCGTGGCTTCAACATAGACCTGGAGTCGCACTTCGAGGCATTCACCGGCAGCCTGTGCCTGGAACTGTTACGGGAGAACGCGGAGCACGATAGAGAAAACCTCAGCGGTGCCGTCTATACGCCAGTCTTCTTCCCCCCTGATATGAAATTGCTCTGGCATAACGAAAACTCTTTCAATCACTGCTGGCCCCTAAAACTTTGGTTCGGTTCTGTGCAACCGAGCGCCGTGGGGGGCGAAACCACTATAGTTGACAGTCGTAAGGTCTTCAACCTGCTCGATCCAGAGCTACGCCGCCCCTTTATTGAGAAGGGGGTGATGTACCTGAGGAACTACAGTGAAGAGCTGGGATTGCCCTGGCAACGGGTATTCCAAACAACGGATAAGACTGAAGTGGAGAGACAGTGCAAAGAAAACCGCATTGAGTTCGAGTGGAAGAAAGGCGACCGTCTTCAAACCCGCGGCATCCGTCCCGCCGTTTGCGAACACCCCGTCACGGGCGAGACGTCGTGGTTCAATCAGGCATTGCATTGGCACCCCGCATGCCTGGACCCGGCGACGCGGCAGGCGCTATCACGCCTATTCAATGACGAGGACATGCCAAGAAACTGCTATTACGGCGACGGTTCCCCTATCCAGGACGAGGCGATGCGGACAATCTTGGACGTCTACCAGCGGTTGGAAATCGCTTTCCAATGGCAGCCCGGTGACATCATGATGCTCGATAACGTTATGTTCGCTCACGCTAGGAACCCTTTCCAGGGCCACCGCAGGCTCCTGGTGAGCATGGGTGATATGCGATGCTATAATGAAATCTAAACATCAACAAAGGGTTGTGCATGGACCCAAGAAAACTGACTTATCGACTCTCGCCTCAGCAAAAGGCACTCTGGCCCGAATATGACGCTAAGCCGGCTTATGTTTCGAGTTTAGTTGTTCGCCTGCAAGGTGTACTCCGAAGCGAGTTACTAAGGCGAGCGCTTGCCGGTGTGATGGCGAGACACAGCATCTTGCGCACTCTTTTCCCCAGGCGGCCTGGCATAAGAGATTCGGTCCAGATGGTAGCCGGCACGGATGCTCCACTCTGGCGCGAAGTTGATCTAAGCAGGTATACTCCCGTGGACGGGCTGAGTGCCGTTGACCTTCTGATCGGCGAGGACCTGGATGCAATCTTTGACCTTGAGCAGGGACCGGTAGTAAGGGCTACCCTGGCAAGGCTAGCCGCAGACAGACACCTCCTGATCATCACTATGCCGTCTTTCTGCGCGGACTCTAAATCATTGGCAAATCTGCTAAAAGAACTGGTTAGCCATTATACCCGCGCTGATGACGACTCCCTGGCCGAAGACCCTGTGCAATATGTGCAGTACACCGAATTGCAGTACACGCTGTTAGCAGATGCGGACGGCGAAGAAGCGCGAGCCTACTGGCGGAAGCAGGCCGCAACTACTTCTACATTGAGTCTGCCCCTGGAGCACAAAGAGCCGCCGGCGGGCGAAAAGAGTCGTCGTGCTCAGGTTGTGACCTTTGAGGTGGAAGCAGAGCTTCTAGATGCATTGCACGCATTGGAGAAACAGGGCTTTGACCAGGAAACGTCTCTATTGGCCTGCTGGGTTTCCTTGTTGTGGAAACTCACAGGTGAAAGCCACTTGAGCATCAGCTACACTTGTGACGGCAGGTTGTATGAGGAGATAAACGACTCCATCGGCTTGTTCGCACGAGTGGCACCCACCACCTATGATCTTGACGGGGGGATGAGTTTCAAAGAGCTACTCGTTGAAGTACAAGAATCGGTACGGGTCGCCAACGAGTGGCAGGAGTACTGTGTGGCCGAAACTGGCCATAGCAGTACAGAAGATGATTTACATAGATCGCCCATCAGCTTTGAATACACAGAGGGTGTCCCTGGACTTAGGACAAATGATCTCGGCATATCAGTCTACGGGCAGTATTCAATGATTCGCCGCTCCAAGCTCAAGCTAACCTGTCTGGACGACGCGAACGGCACTCTATTGCTGCAATTCTATTACGATCCTGGCTTCTACAATCGCGAAGCTGTGGAGATGCTTGCCCGCCGCTTTGGGTTGCTACTGCGACAATGCGTGAGCTACCCAGAAAC
>JBAURA010000778.1:0-2339 GCA_049580985.1 Chloroflexia bacterium | reverse complement strand
CCCCGAAATAGCCTATCGGCAGCTCGCGTGTCGCCGGCTGAGCCATGAGCCAGCCAGTGGCGCTCACCAGCCGCCCGGCCAGGAAGCCGATGTCGAAGCGCAGGTGCCCGGTCACGGCGTCGATGCGCTCTTCTTCGGCGGTCAGCAGGTCCATCAGGAGCGTAGCCAGGCCGGCTTCGTTCAGCACGCGGGCTACGTAGCGGTTGCGACGGCTGTGCCTGCTGCTCCCGCTCCCATGCGCGAAGAGCACCACGCCGGTCGCGCCTTCCGGCACGCTCAGGTTGCCTTCGAGCGTGATGCCGCCAGCTTCTATCGATACCGGGTTGTCATCCATTGGCCTTGCCTATAAGAGAAGCATTCTGGAATCGCAGAGATCACAGAGATCGCAGAGATCACAAAGGATGTTAAGGATTTGAGGCGTTACGCGCCGTATAGATCCTCGAAAGAAAATACATAAAGATTCTCTGTGATCTCCGCGATCTCCGCGATCTCCGCGATCTCTGTGATTCAATGAAGGTGGTTGAATAGATTATGTTGCGCTCGCGTCGCCGTTGGCTGCCTGGAGCAAGCTGCGTACCTGCTCGTCGGTGGTAGGGCTGAAGTCGTGGTACCAGAGGCCGACGGCGTAGAATTGCTCGGGGGTGTGGGGGCAGACTACCTCATCCACCTCCTGGCTCAAGAGCGCGCAGGTCTGTTGCGCGGCCACGGGCACGGCCACCACGATGCGGGCCGGCCCCTGCTTCTTGAGGGCGGCCACCGCCGCGCGCATGGTCGAGCCGGTCGCCAGGCCGTCGTCCACCAGGATTGCCGTTTTGCCGGATACCTCCGGTGGGGGGCTAGCGCCCCTGTAGAGGCTTTCGCGCCGGGCCAACTCCTGCCACTCGCGTAGCGACACCGCCCTGATCACTTCGTCGGGGATGCCTAATTCGTCGATCACCTCGCGGTTGAGCAACATCACGCCGCCCGTGGCTATGGCCCCCATCGCAAGCTCTTCGTGGCCGGGCACGCCGAGCTTGCGCACCAGGTAGACCTCAAGCGGGGCGTGTAATGAGATGGCTACTTCGTAGGCGACGGGCACGCCGCCCCTCGGCAGGCCCAGCACCAGCACGTCCTCTTTGTCGCGGTATGCCCGCAATTGCTCGGCTAGCTTCCGGCCCGCGTCGTGCCTGTCTCTGTATTGTGGTTGTGCGGGCATAGCTCTGTTCCTCATTGCCGTTCACGGGTGATGCCTGGATGCCCTATTATAGCACTCAGCAAGAAGCACGCCCTGAGCGTTATGGAGCCGCGATCTGATAGAATATCTCAAGCAGTACTACTGCCGAAGCTCTGCCGTACTGTTACCTACGAGATGATACAATGAAATCATTGTTACTACGAGGAGAAGATAATGCAGAGGTATATGGTCGTTTTCGAAAGGACCGCAGATGGGTGGGGTGCATACGCGCCTGATGTTCCTGGTTGTGGCACGACCGGCGCGACTGTGGATGAAGCGTTGGTGAACATCAAGGAAGCGTTGGAATTATGGCTGGAAGTCGCCGAGGAGCAAGGTGATGCAGCGCCCGAACCTTTGCACCAGTTTGCGGCCTTCGTGGAAGTAGATATACCGGCAACTGTAAAAGGATAGAGGGTGCTCGCTGTAATCGTTTATAATTGTCTACTGTATAAGAAAGCACAACTGATCCCTGACCCCTGACCCCTAACTTACCGGAGGCTACTGCATGGGTGACGCTATAGTTTGGTGGATTGCGCTACAACTTCTCGGCCTGGCGGCTTTGCCTATAGGCGCTGTGCTATTCCGCGCCCTCCCCGACCGTGGCTATGCCATGAGCAAGCCGTTGGGTATGCTGCTCGTGGGCTGGCTGGCTTACATGCTCGGCATGGGGCGCATCCTCCACTTCGACCGCCTCTCTCTCATCATATGCTTGCTGGCGGTCGCGGGCCTGTCGCTCTTCCTCCTGCTGCGCAACGGGCGCTCGCTGCTCAACGACCTTCGGGCGCACTTCTCGAATAATCAGGCGCAGATTTATGTCGTCGTGTGCGAGGTCATCTTCCTGGTGGCATACGCGACCTGGGCGTGGGTGCGCGCCCACAACCCGGACATCGTGGACCAGGAGAAGTTCATGGACTTCGGATTCCTGAACGCCATCCTGAAGAGCGATGCCTTCCCGCCGAACGACATGTGGCTGGCGGGCTACTCGATTAACTATTACTATTTTGGGTACATACTGGTGGCGGGCCTGACCGCCCTGAGCGGGGTGGCGACCGAGGTGGCCTTCAACCTGGCGAACGTCACCCTCTTCTCGCTGACCGCGCTGGGGTCGTTCGGGGTGGTGCACAAC
>JBAURA010000777.1:0-5754 GCA_049580985.1 Chloroflexia bacterium | reverse complement strand
GAACCATTCTCTAACTGTCTGGTAAACTACACGAGAACCCATCGTTTGCCTCCTTTAGAGCTTCTTGGTCGGAAACTCCAAAGTAGTCGATGGGTTCTCATTTTGCAACCCTTCAAAAGTGTCGTGTCTCCAACACGCGTGGGAGGGGAGAAAGAGAAGAAGAAAGGGCATTGGGAGACACCCCCGCCGCCCAGAGGGCACCCGCCGGCAGGGGAGCGCCCCTGCACCCCCTTTATCCTAGGTCTGAACTCTTATACGGTTACTTCTTGTTGCGCGGTTGTGGGGGTGGCGGCTTCGTGGTACAATGGCGGGCGGCAAACAATGAGTGATACGGAAGGACGAAGGACGGAGGGCGGTGGAGATGCAAAACGTAAAACGTAAAACGTAACTGTTACTGTCTACCGTCATCGCGTATTGCGTATTGCGTATTGCGTATGAATTACGAGGGAGGGGTGTTTGAAGGTCTCAGTCGTTATACCTGTATACAATGAGCAGAGCACCATACGCGAGATCATCGAGCGGGTGCAGGCGGTGCCGGTTGATAAAGAGATCATAGTGGTGGACGATTATTCCACCGACGGCACGCCGGATGAGTTGAAGAAGCTGGAGGCGGAAGGGGCGATCCGACTGTTTCGGCATGAGGTGAACAAGGGTAAAGGAGCAGCCTGCCGCACGGGCATCGCCAAGATCGAGGGCGACGTGGTGATCATACAGGACGCCGACCTGGAGTATGACCCGGCGGATTACCCTATTTTGCTCGGCCCGATTGAGAAAGGGCGGAGCAAGGTGGTGTACGGATCGCGGTTCCTGGGCGCGCACAAGGCGATGTACTTCTGGCATTCGGTGGGCAACAAGATGCTCACCCTGGTGACCAACGTGCTGTACAACACGACCCTGACCGACATGGAGACATGCTACAAGGTGTTCACAGCCGATATAGCGCGTAAGCTGACGTTGAAGTCGAACAGGTGGGGCTTCGACCCGGAGATCACGGCCAAGATATTGAAGATGGGTAACCGTATCTACGAGGTGCCCATCTCGTACACCGGCAGGGAGTTCGATGAGGGGAAGAAGATCTCGTGGAAAGATGGGTTTACTATTATTTGGGTGTTGATAAAGTACAGGTTTCTGAAGTAGTTAGTTATCGGTTGTCGGTTGCCGGTTGTCAGTAGACCGGAGTTTTGGCTGGCAACCGACAACCGACAACTGACAACTGACAACTGACAACTGACAACCAGATGAAGTTACTTGGTATTGACCTGGGTGGGACGAAGATACTTGGGGTGCTGGCGAATGAGCACGGGAAGGTGCTGGACGAGCGCCTAGAGCCGACGCTGGCGCACGAAGGACTTGAGGCGGTGGTAGAGCGCCTGGTGGGGGTGATCCGGGGGCTGACGCCGGAGGGGGACGTTGATGCGATAGGGGTGGATGTGCCCGCGCCGGTCGATACCAACGAAGGGGTATTGTACGCACCGCCGAATTTGCCCGGGTGGTCAGAGAAAGGAGTGCCGCTGGTCCAGGTGCTCAAAAAGAAACTGGGGTGGGGCGACCGCGTGCCCATGTTATTGATAAATGACGCGAACGCGTCGGCGCTTGCCGAGTACAGGTTCGGGGCAGGGCGCGCGGCGGTGGGGGGGCGCAAGGTGTTGCATATGATCTTCTTGACGGTGAGCACCGGGGTCGGCGGAGGGGTGATCGTTGATGGCAAACTGCTGCTGGGGAGTAATGGGTTCGCCGGGGAACTGGGGCACGTTGTGATCGATGCAGACGGCTACAGGTGCAACTGCGGGAACGCGGGGTGCCTGGAAGCGATGGCTTCGGGGACGGCGCTGGGGCGTGAAGCGGCCACGATAGTGGCGGGGCAGCGGGAGACAAGGATAGCAGAGCTGGCCGGGGGGGATCCCGCGAACGTGACGGCCAAGATGGTCGTAGAGGCAGCGCAGGCAGGTGACCCGGTAGCTCTTGAGCTGATGGAACGAGAGGCCAGGCTGCTGGGAGCGGGGGTGGGGAGCTTTGTGAATACGTTCAATCCGCAGTTGATCGCGATCGGCGGGGGTGTGAGCCACGCGGGGGACCTGCTGTTCAAGCCGTTGCGCGCTGAGGTAAAGAAGCGGGTCATGGCTCCGTTCAGGGACACGTATGAGATAGTGCCCGCGCTGCTGGGGGATAAGTCAGCGGCGCTTGGGTCGGTGGCGGCGGCTCATGAGCTATGTGTAAACGTAATACGTAATACGTAAGACGTAAGACATAAGGCGGAACCGCCAAGAAGCCAAGAGCGCCAAGTTACGCCAAGACGATTTTATGAGATACGACTGATGAGTGACGGTAGTTACGTAATACGTATTACGTATTACGTATTACGTATTACGTTTTAGCGAAGGATCGATGAGAGATGGCAGAGAGTGGAATTGAGGGCGGGTATATTGTTGGGAGGCCGACGTTGCTGGTGACGTATGCGATGCGGCTCGATGGGCAGGAGGTGCTGTCGGCGTTGGGCGCGGTGGGATACCCGCTGGCCGACGTGCGCGTGTACCACAGGCTGGCGGGGACGGACCAGGTGCTCGACGCGGTGACGGGGGAGGTGCCGGCAGGGGAAGCGCTGACGCCGGGCGTCTTGGGGAGCGAGGAGGCGCGGAAGTTGGAGACGCTGGTGTTGCTGCACCCGGATGCTGAGCAGTTCGTGGCGGTGAAGAAGGCGCTGGAGCGGTTTGGGGAGGCGGACTATAAGTATTCAGAGGCTAGTGTGTATGAGGGGCGGGGGAGTGGAGTAATTACGAATTACGAATTACGAATTACGAGCTGGGGATTAGGGGTTAGAGGTTGGCGGTTATGAAGCGCGGGTGTTGAGGATCGAGGATTAGTATGTTTAATTTGGGGGCTATAGATGCTGAGAGGTTCCTGGGGTTCGCGCTGGCGTTCATCCTGGGGACTACTTTTCACGAGTTTATGCATGCTTACTCGGCGCACCTGTTGGGAGACGATACAGCCAAGGAACAGGGGCGGGTGACGCTCAATCCGATCGCGCATTTTGACCCGCTGGGGTTCTTCATGGGGATATTGTTGGCGCTGGGGATAGGGTTTATCGCGTGGGGGCGGCCCGTGCCGGTCAATCCATCGAATCTTAAATGGGGTAGGCGCGGGATGGCGATAGTGGCGGTGGCCGGGCCGTTGTCGAACCTGGCGTTCGCGGCTGTGTTGCTGCCTGTATTCAAGTTCGGTGGGGGGGTGCTGCCCGAACAGGCCACCGAAGTGATCTATTACATGATCGGGTTGAATCTCCTGTTGTTCTGTTTCAACCTTATCCCGATACCGCCGTTGGACGGGTTCAATATCCTGGTGGGGATATTGCCTAATTATTGGACAATAGTGCTCGAGCCGATCCGGCGCTACAGCTTGCCGATTCTTATCGGGCTGGTGTTCCTGGTGCCTTATGCGGCCCGTACTTTGTTTTTTATAGACCTGAACCCAGTCGGCGCGATCATTTCGCCGGTAATCGGACTGTTGTCGGTTATCTATTTTGGGACGCCTTTTGGATAGTTTTGAGTTTTGAGTTTTGAGTTTTGAATTACGTTGGTTATGTTTCAGGGATGGTTGTTGGGGGAGTTGTTGAATCGTTGGGGATATAGGGTGCGCCAGTTCTTCACGGCTCTCGCGGGGGCGGTGGGGGTGGAGGAGATGGCGGAGGCGCGGCTGGTGCTTGGGGCTGGCTTGTACGAGGTGTTCGCGGCTATGCCGAGGCAGTACCGGCGGCACGCGCTGGGGGTATATGGGCGCGTGCGGGAGGCGGGGTGCGACGACCCGATTGTATGGCAGGCCGCGCTGCTGCACGATTCGGGTAAGTACGACGTGGCTAGCGGGCGGTATGTGACGGTGTTGCACCGGGTAGCGGTGGTGCTGCTGGGGGCTGTGCCGGGTGGCAGGCGGGTGTTGAGGGCGGTTTCGAGGCGAGCGGATGCTCGGGGATTGAGTGGGTGGGTGTGGTACCCGTTCTATCTGAGCAGGCATCACGCGCGGCTGGGGGCGGCCAGGGCGGCGCGGCTGAGGGCGGCGGACGAGGTGGTGAGGCTGATTGAGCGGCACCAGGAGGACGCGGGGGAGGATGCGCGATTGAGGGTGTTGCAGGCGGCGGACGATAGGGAGTGACGAATATTATTCACCGCAGAGGCGCTGAGGGCGCGGAGGGGTTAGGGGTTAAGGGGTTAGGGGTTAGGGATTAAGGGATTAAGGGATTAAGGGATTAAGGGATTAGGGGATTAGGGGATTAGGGGATTAGGGGATTAGGGGATTGGGATCATGAAGATAGGAAGGCGGGGAGCGGAGAACGCGGAGGTTGTTGAGGGTGGTTCCGAAGGCTGCATTTGAGTGAGTATGGAGATTGTGACGGATAGCTATAGAGCGGGGGAGGAGCCTCATGTTGCCAATGGGGCGTTCCAGGTGCGGCTGGATGTGTTTGAGGGGCCGCTCGATCTGCTGCTGAAGTTGATCGAGAAGCGTCAGCTTGACATAAGTAAGGTGGCGCTGGCGGAAGTGGCCGATAGCTTTTTGCTGTATTTGGAGGCGTATCCGGAGATGCCCCCGGCCCCGCTGGCTTCGTTCGTATGGGTGGCCAGCAAGCTGATATTGATCAAGTCGCAGGCGCTGCTGCCCAGGCCGCCGGTGCCGCGCACTGAGGAGGACGAGGACGATCCCGGCGACGAGTTGGTGAGGCGGTTGGAGGCGTACAGGCGCGTGCAGGAGGCGGCGAAGTGGCTGCGGGGGCGGGAGAGCGCGGGGCTGAGGTCGTATGAGAGGCCGGCGTTGTTGGAAGGGGAGACGGAGAAGCGGGAGCGGACGCCGGAGGAGATGGGGAACGGCCTGGAAGGGGTGTCCATGCAGAAGCTGGTGAGGCTGGTGCAGAGGCGCATGCAGCTACAGTTGCAGTTGCAGGCCGGGCCACCCCAGGGCACGATTACGCGCGGGCACGTGGTGACGGTGGCCGAGCAGGTGGCGCACCTGCGCGCGCGGCTGGGGAAGCTGAGGGAGGACGGGCGGATAGGGTTGAGCGAGGAGCTTGAGGGGGCGGCCATGCGCTCGCGCACGGAACTGGTGGTGCTGTTCCTGGCGGTGCTTGAGATTGTGAGGCGCAATCTGGCCTGGGCGGACCAGGACGAGCTGTTCGGGGAGATCTGGTTGAGGAGGCGCGCGTGAACATCTACAACAGAGGTATGTTCGCCCAGATCGAGGACTGGATCGAGCGAAGCGAGCGCCCGCCTATCATCACTATGACCAGCGATTTTGGACAGTACGACGGGTACGTGGGCACGATGAAGGGGGTCATACACACCTTGCTGCCGAACGCGAAGGTGGTGGATATCAGCCACGAGATCGCGCCGCACCAGATCAACGAAGGGGCATTCATCGTTTACAGGGCGTACAGGTATTTCCCGGCGGGGGCGGTGCATATCGCGGTGGTGGACCCAGGGGTGGGGAGCAGCAGGCGGCCTATAGTGCTGGTGACGCGGCATGGGACGTTCGTGGGGCCGGACAACGGGATATTCACGTATGTGTTGCGGGCGGAACTGGCGGCGCAGCACGAGGCCGAGCGCGCGCCCGAAGAGGGGATCGAGCATGAGAACCCGGCCAACCCGGAGGGGGATGGCGATGGGCTGGAGGTGCCGGGCGGGCCTGCCTGGGCGGGGGGCATGTGGGGCGTCGCGCCCAACTGGGAGGGAGACGAGCCTACCAGGAGGCGCAGGCGTATGCCGAGGTTTGGGC
>JBAURA010000776.1:0-5664 GCA_049580985.1 Chloroflexia bacterium | reverse complement strand
ATTCTGAGCGAAGCGAAGAATCCGGTGGGCTAAGATCCTGTTTGTGGGTGTAAAATCCACGCCTGAGAGAAGCCGAATCTCGCTCGAACGGATTCTTCGCTTCGCTCAGAATGACAAATCGAACCTGTGTAGCTATGTGCCACTTTTTCGTTTGTAAAGTACTGAGCGAAGAATCCGGTGGGGCAAGAGGATGTATGAAATCAAGCATGATCCGCGGTCACGGGCCAAATCTCTACCGACCGGATTCTTCGCTTCGCTCAGAATGACAAATCCTTAGTTGCTATCTCAACTGGAACATCTTACCCTCATCGAATTTCTATGCCCTTAGCCTGATGCTAATAGGCACTCGCATGGGCCATTCCTACACCACTACTAGAAAGGCAAACAACATGAACGAACAACTCCGAGCGCTACGCGCCACCCCCAACGCAAACCACCCAACCACCGCCAACCACCCAATCACCGAAGATGACCCCCTGGACGACCGCCCCAGGTCCGTCTACGAGCTGATCACCCGCCGCATGCTCGACGAGCTACGTGCCGACCTGGAAGAGATCAAAGGCCGCGTAAACACCCTCCTCTGGCTCACCATCGGGGCCGTGCTGATCGACGTCATAATGCGCATAGTCAAATAGAGAGGCCGCCATGACCCTTGAAATCCCATCGACCCTATCGAACGGCGACCTCATCACCGACCCCGCCGAGCTATCGCGGGTCGCCTGGCCCCGCTACGCCCTTCGCCCATACCAGGCCCAGGTAGCGCGAGCTATATTCGAATCGGTAACCGGCAGCGGCCCCAGGCAGTTCGCCATCGTCTTCGCCCGCCAATCGGGCAAAGATGAGCTACTGGCCCAGCTAACCGCCCACCTCATGTGGCTGGCCCAACTCAAAGGCGGCTCCATCATCACCGTCACCCCCACCTACAGGCCGCAAGGCATGATCGCCCGCCACAGGCTCCGCGACCGCCTGAACACCGACCTCATAACCGGCACAGAGCCTATGCAGGCCGACGGCCACACCCTTCAACTGGGCCGCGCCGCCTGCGCCTTCCTCTCGGCCTACCCCCAGGCCCAGGCGCGCGGCGAAACCGCCTCCCTCCTCCTTGTCGCCAATGAGGCCCAGGACATAGCCCCCGCCCGCTGGGATGCCGTCTTCGACCCCATGAGCGTATCGGCCAACGCCACCCAGGTCTTCTCCGGCACCGTCTGGACCACCAAAACCCTCCTCGCCCGCCAGATGGCCTACCTCTCAGAGCTTGAGCGCAAAGACGGCCAGCGCCGCGTCTTCAAGGTCGCCTGGGAGGAGGTAGCCCGCCACATCCCCGAATACGGCGAGCAGGTGCGCGCCCGCATCGCCCAGTTCGGCAGAGACCACCCCTTCATCCGCACCGAATACTTCCTCGAAGAGATCGACGACGCCTCCCGCCTCTTCGGCCCCGCCCGCCGCGTCCACATGCGAGGCGACCACCCCCGCGCCCGCGCCGGCATGCCAAACCACCACTACGCCCTCCTCCTCGACGTCGCCGGAGCCGACGAAGAGACGGTAGACGGTAGACGGTTGACGGTAAGCGAAGAAACGGTCGACCGTCCACCGTCCACCGTCCACCGTCGAGACGCGACTGCCCTCACCGTCATCGAAGTAGACCTGTCGAGCCTGGACGACCCCCTCGTCCTGCGCCCGCGCTACCGCGTGGTCGACCGCCGCCTGTGGGTCGGCACCCCCCACCCCCAACTCTACGCCACCCTCGCCGACCTCGCCCGCCACGTCTGGCAAGCCCGCTGGCTCGTCGTTGACGCCACCGGCGTGGGCGCGGGCCTCGCGGGCTTCCTCCAACAGGCCATGCCAGGCAAAGTCGTCCCCTTCGTCTTCTCCGCCCAGAGCAAGTCGCAGCTAGGCTGGGACTTCCTCGGCCTGGTCGAGAGTGGCCGCTACAAAGAATACGCCGAAGACGGCGAGCCTGACACCGGCCTCTTCTGGGCGCAGGTCGAAGCATGCAATTCCCAGGTCTCCGACGCCCCCAACCGCCTCCTCCGCTGGTCCGTAAACGACCCCCACACCCACGACGACCTCCTCATCAGCGCCTCCCTCTGCGCGGTGCTGGATAGGCTCGACTGGCGGCCACGGGTTGCCAGGGGACGGTAGGTAACAGGCCAATTATGGCTAGATGTATTATAGGGGCAGGCACTGTACACGCCCTTATATTACAGGTACACCTACTATAAACCTGTATACTTGCTTTATCGTCAACATCGAACTAGAATATAGTCATTCCGACATCTAGGCAAGCGCTCATTATTTGTATGAGCAGTATTAGTCATGAGGAGATTTAGGCATGATCGCTCTAAGCTCACAGGATCGTTTGGGTTTGATCAAGCTACTCCAAGACCTTCCAGAGCTTGCCACCGAGAGAGGACGCCGTGAAGTCCTGGAACTGGCAGGTCTAAGACAACTTATCCCACGTATCGACCTTTCTGGCGCTTCTTTCACGGCCATCAGTGAGGTAATATCGTACCTCGCCCAGTACGGGCGGGTGACATACGAGCACGAAGCCTTAGGACTATTCCTGAATATTATCAAGAGCTTAGTCGGCCTTGAGCAACAAGAGTATCTGGCGACCCTACTGACCAAGTATGAGATGATGGTCCCCATCGCCCCCTCTCCGGGGGTAGATACATGGGGTGGAACGCGCACAAACGAGGAAGTGCTTGAAAAGATTGTGGGGGAGAACACCCTGCGACCTATCGCATTTCTGGCTCAAGGACTCCACGTAGCCAGGTCGGTGGTCTATGTCGGTTTACGTACCGGCTCAGGCACAGGCTTCTTGATTGCGCCAGATCTGCTGCTCACAAACCATCATGTATTGCCAGGTCCTGACCTTGTATCTGAAACGGTGTTTCGCTTCAATTATGAGGAGAACTGGAAAGGTGAAGCCCAACCTGTGAAGGAGTATCATGCCAAGCCTGGTGGACTTTTCCACTCGAATAAGCTCCTTGATTACTCTGTGGTCCAGCTAGATCAGGAGCCGGGGCAAGCATGGGGCTGGCTTCCACTCCGGCCCCGAGCAGTTAAACGTGACGAGCGCGTAAACATCGTCCAACATCCGGGTGGCCAGGCCAAACAGATTTCGTTCCAGAACAACTTTGTTGAGTATGTGGGAGGCAACGTCGTCCAGTATGTGACCTCCACCATGCCCGGTTCATCAGGCTCACCGGTCTTCAATGACCGTTGGGAGGTTGTAGCTCTGCATCATGCCGGAGGCAATCTCCCAGAGCCCACCACTCAGCGCCGATACTTCCGTAACGAAGGCATTGCCATCGATAAGATTCTAGCTGACCTACCCCCCGGAACAGCCGAGATGGTCAATGCGGCAGTACCGGCCCTGGCCCAAGCCTGAGTCTTCATTTTTGAGGCTATTTATGAGCGTCCTGAACAGCACCACTCGTCGGCAATTGCTCGACATCCTGGCTCAGCTACCAGGACTGGATAGCTATGCTCAGCGCACACAGCTAATCGGAGACCTGCCTCAGCCCCTACGTGATAGCATCGAGCGCTCCAACGCCAAAGCCCAGGATCTCGACAACATTGTGGATGCCGCCGATTTGTGGTGGCCCGATAAAGGTACATCCGACCCATACCCTTTGCGCCAGCTTATCCAGGCAGCGGGTAGTCTATTCGGCGGGCCGGAGCATCAGATTCAACTCCAGCGCGTATTGGATGTTCTGCCCGTTCGCATTGACCCTCAAGACCAGGCTACGCTCCGTCGCCTCTGTCCTTACCCTGGCATGGTGCCCTTCACTGCTGACGATGCTCGCTTCTTCTATGGACGCGATACCGAGATCGACCAGCTTCTACAGCGGCTGCGCCACCAGCGTTTCTTATTGGTGATTGGCCCCTCCGGTTCCGGCAAATCTTCACTTGTGCTTGCCGGGTTGCTACCTAAGTTGGTAGAGAGTAGCCATTGGCCGCTAGACTTCTGGCTTGTACGTATACTCCGCCCTGGCAACCAACCTATGGCTGCACTTGCCGAAGCTATTGGACGCGAGCTTGTCGAACCTATTGTGGCGCTCAATAGCCTGATCGAAGGACAAGCTCCTGCACAACGCTTGTTGCTGGTAGTGGACCAGTTCGAGGAGCTTTTCACTCTCAGCGTCGGCAACCGAGAGCAACAGAGCCTCTTTATTTCCGCTCTGAAAGCACTGAGTGCGAGCGAAAGATGTGCGGTGGTGCTCACCATGCGGGCCGATTTCTACCCCGACCTCATGACTTCCGATCTGTGGCCCGTGGGCGAAGGTGAGCGATTGGAAATTGCCCCACTCAAAGGCGCTTCCCTCCGCCAGGCTATTCTCCGGCCTGCCAAAGATGTGGGAGTAGAGGTAGAGCAAGCGTTAGTAGAGAGGCTACTTGCCGATGCCGCTGATGAGCCTGGAAGCTTGCCCCTCTTGCAGGAAACGCTGGTGCTGCTATGGCATAAGATGCAGGGTCGCACTCTCACACTTGCGAACTATGATGCGTTGGGACGCGATGGCCGTAGCGGCCTCGCCATAGCTCTGACAAGCAAGGCAGATGCCACCCTTGCCGGCTTGACGCAAGCTCAACAGGCTTTAGCCCGGCGCATATTCCTCAGGCTGATCCAATTCGTAGAAGGCCGTTCTGGCACGCGACGCCAACAACCTCTATTCGCGTTGAAAACCTCAGAAGATGATCCCTTGCTCTTTGATCAGACACTAGACATTTTGACAACCAACCGGTTGCTAACGCTCAGCGGCGAGGAAAGAGGCGAAGCAAAGCAAGTAGACCTGGCTCATGAAGCTCTTATCAATAGTTGGCCCACCCTGCACAACTGGTTAGCCGAAAGGCGTAGCGCGGAAGAGACCCGCCGGCGATTAGAGGATAAAGGCAATGAGTGGGTGAGATTAGGTAGAGGTGAGGGCGGACTGCTCGACGAAGCTGAGCTTTCGGAAGCTGAGCGCTGGCTGCAAAGCCCGGATGCTACAGAGTTGGGCGGGATAAGCCCTGATTTGCACGCACTGGTGGCGGCGAGCAGAACCGAGCTAGAGCAGAGACGCCAGCTAGAGGAAGCAATTCGCCAACGCGAGCTAGAGCAGGCACTAGCCTTAGCTGAGGAGCAACGACAACGGGCAGACGAGCAGGCGAAATCGAGCCGACGTCTCCGTTCGAGGGCAATAGGATTGGCCGTAGTCGCGCTCCTTGCGCTGGTGGCACTAGTGTTTGCAGTTGTGGCGGCTACGATGGCGCAGACTGCCACTACGCAGGCGGAAGCGGAACGTGCCCGAGCTCAAGGAGCGACCACCGAGGCCAATAAACAAGCCGCTATTGCTCTGTCCCGGCAATTGGTAGCGCAAGCTCTCAATCACACGGCTGATGAATTCGATTTGGCCTTACTATTAGGCCTGGAATCCGATCAAGTCTTAGGAGCCAACAATATTTCGACCCTGCCAGAGGTCAGGGGAGCTATCTCTAGTTTGCTACAATCTCACCCCCACCTTAGCAGCTTTCTGCCAGGCCACAGCGATATTGTGAACAGCGTAGCATTCAGCCCGGATGGCAAGACATTGGCCTCAGGTAGCTACGATGGTACCATCATCTTGTGGGATGTTGCCACCGGCCAGCAGATAGGCCAACCACTCACCGGCCACAGCGATA
>JBAURA010000775.1:0-6767 GCA_049580985.1 Chloroflexia bacterium | reverse complement strand
CATCAATTTTAGAATAGATAGGATGCTCTCACATTGAATAGCGGAAGGAAGCATTGTCTCGCACTTCAAGGATTGGCGGTTGCGAGGGTTACGCGGTCGAGGCCGACGCCCAGCTTACGTTTGTCGGGGGAATTGGGTTGGAGGATAGAGAGGTCGCGGATGGGGGATTCGATGGTGATATTGAGGGTAGACTCAACCGCCCAGACCGGAGGATGGGGCTCTGGGAGACGGATAGTGTAATCAGCCCAACCTACCGGGACGTTCAGAGTGGTGGGGATACCGTTAATGGTGATGGTAACAAGCATGGGGTCTGCCCGACCGACGGCAGGGGCGCTCATGCGCAGGCTGATGGCGGTGCGGGGTGTCTCGGGTGAGTTGAGGGGTAGGGGTATGCGCAGGTGCGAGCGGCCCATGCTCCAACGGTAATCTATTGAGGGTTCGCGGTCAGGGTGGTGGAAACCGAGGAGGTAGGGGATGTCGCGGCCTGTGCCTACGTCGATGTCGTTGGTGGGGGATGCTCGAAAGCTGTTCCAGGGGTTGCCTCGCCACTCCCACTCGTCGCGGGAGAGCCAGGCCCGCTCGTCGGAGGTAAGCTGCCACTCCGGGTGGCGGGCGGCAAGGTCGGCGAAGGCGAGCATGCCGTATGGGTCATCGGGGTTGAGGTCGCGCACTTTGCCGTAGAGGACACGCGCGGCATCGTCGTCGCCCAGGGCGCGACGAGCGGCGGCTTCTTTTCCGTATGCCCAGTAGAAGCCGGGGAGGGCTTGCTCGGCCAACTGATAGCGCCCGATAGCATCGGCTTTCGACGATGAGAGATCGCCACGCCACCCCTGGTAGAGGCTGCGAAGCAACGGAGGGATGCCTGGGCTGTAAGCACCGATAAGCACCCATAGGGAGAGCAGAAGGGTAGTGAGGGCAACAACAGGGCGGCGGCGAAGTATGCCCCAGGCGCGGCGGGGGTGGAAGACGGCGCGCCAGTTAGCGTAGACTAGCAGGCCGGAGGCAAGGATGATGAGCGCGGGGGCGGCGGGGAGGCGGTAGCGGGCGTCGTAGGGGACGACTACGCCCAGGATGAGCATGGTGAGGAGCCAGAGGTTTATGCCGAGGAGGGTGCGTCCGGCAGTGCCGGTGGGGCGGCGCAGGCCAACACCCGCTAGCCCGGCGAGGCCGGTGAGACCGAGGAGGAGGAAAGCGGCGTCGGCATGAATTAGATCGGGGACGTCGGGATCGCGCTGGGTGAAGTCCCAGGAGTTGACGAGGACCGCCGAGTTTAGTTCCAGGTGCCAGGCGTAGAAGAAGGAGAAGATAGTGGTGCCGATGGCCTGGTCGGGGTATTCGAGGATGTTGGCGGTGCCCCGGCTGACGATGATGGAGAGGCGGTCGGCTGGGTTGGCGTACTGCCGGAGAACCTCGTCTTCGTTCTCGCGGCGGAAGTTGTGGTAGTGCCAGTAGGCGGTGGTGTTGGCGGTTTCGAGCAGGAGGAAGCTGTTGTATTGCGTGTAGTTGTAGTAGGTCCAGGGGGCGATGGCGGCGAAGCAGGAGAGGATAGCGACGGCGACGGAGGACAATGGCTGATGATGGACGGTGGACGGTGGACGGTAGACGGTGGGCGGTGGCGGGTTGTCTGGTGCTGATTGCCGATTACTGGTTGTGGAGGACTTGGAGCTAAGTGCCAGGACCGCCGAGCTATCGTCCACCGTCCACCGTCCACCGTCTGCCGTCATCTTTCGTCCTTCGTCCTTCGTCCACGCCCGGTGGGTCCAGAGGAAGTAGAGGCAGGCGAAGGGGAGGAAGGCGACGGCTACCGAGCGGACCAGCGCGCCAATGCCCAGGAGGAGGCCGACGAGGGCGGCTATGCCTAGCTTGCGCTGCCAGGAGCTTTCTGGGGCCCAGTAGGTGAGGAGGAGGATGGCGGCGAAGATGACCGCGATTGAGAGGGGTTCGGAGAGGGCGCGCTGGGCGGGGCTGGAGGCGAGGGGCGGGTAAAGCGCGGAGATGTACCCCGCGAGGAGAGCAGCCGCGTGGGGGCGGCGCGGGAAGGCACGGTAGGCGAGGGCCATAGTGATGCCTATGGTCAGCAGGCTGACTAAGATCTGGGCGATGTTGAGGGCATCGTAGCGCGCCTCCATGAGGGCGGCATCGTCCCCCTCGGCGGTGGCGGCGGCAGGATCGGGCACAAAGAGGAAGGAGCCTGCGAAGAAGATAGAGGTAAGGGGGACGCGGGTCCAGATGCGGTCGCGGGAGATGTAGGTGTCTACATAGCGGCCTTCGCGCGCGAACTGCTGGGCGGGCACCACGTAGTCCGGCTCGTCGGCACCGACGGCATAGGCACGCGCATCCGCCCAGTATGCCAGGCGGATCACCAGGGCGAGGGTGAAGATGACAGCTATGTTGATCCAGAAATAGGGGTGTTTCTTAAACACAGAGGTCACAGAGGACGCAGAGATCACAAAGGTTCTTTGTTAAAGACGGTTGTCATGGGCGATGGTAGCAGCATGGTGGGCACAATCACATTATAGACTCTGTGATCTCTGCGTCCTCTGTGATCTCTGTGATTCAAAGAGATTTATTGCCGCGTGCCCAGCGTGACCTCGACGTCAAGACGCTCGCCGTTGCGTAGAAGCTGGATGGTGACGGTATCGCCCGGCTTAAAGTTGGTGATGACGTTGGGGAGGGGGTGCTCTTCGTTCAGGGCATAGCTATCTATCTGGAGGAGCACGTCAAGCGGCTGGATGCCCGCTTTCTCGGCTGCGCTCCCCGGCGTTACGGCTTCCACCAGCACGCCTGTCTCGAGGACCTGGCCGTTTTCGTCCCTCAGATCATAGTAGGTGGCGATGGCGCGGTTGATAGGGGCCGAGCGCACCCCCAGGAACGGGCGCACTACCACGCCGTTGTCGATCAACTGGGCCGAGATCGTCTTGACCGTATCGACCGGGATGGCGAAGCCGAGGCCCTCGGCCACATCGCCGCTATCGCTGCCTCGGACCACGGCGGTGTTGATGCCGACCACCTGGCCGGAGAGGTTGAGCAGGGGGCCGCCGGAGTTGCCGTGGTTGATAGCGGCGTCGGTCTGGATCATGTTCTCCATGTTGGTGCCGTCGTCGCGCTGGAGGGTGCGGTTGAGGCCGCTCACCACGCCCACTGTGACGGTGTTCTGGAAGTCGCCCAGGGCCGAGCCGATGGCGATCACCGTCTCGCCCACTTTGAGTTGAGAGGAGTCGCCCAGGTCGGCTACGGCCTCGACGGCATGATCAACCTGGAGCACGGCCACGTCGCTGAGGGGGTCGGCTCCCAGGAGGGTGGCGGGGGCGGTCTCGCCGTCGTAGAAGATCACCTGCAAGCCGTTGGCCGAGGCATCTTCGACTACGTGGTTGTTGGTGATGATGCGGCCTTCCCGGTCGATGATCACTCCTGAGCCGCGCGATTCGCCCGCGAAGCCCGTGCGGGGGTCGAGGCGGCTGACCACGGTGACGACGGCGGGGGATACCTGTTCGACCACCTGGACGGCAGCCTGCCGCTCGGAGGGGACCTGCCAGCCCGCGCCGGTAGCTGGTATAGGCGTGGGCACGGCGGTAGGTGGAGTCTCACGTGCCGCTACGGGCGTGGCGACGGGTGGATTGGGGATGTTGCCCTCGGTGGAGGGCAGATCGGTAAGGCTACAGCCCGTGGTAGCCAGGGAGAGGGAGAGCGCCAGCAGGAGGGTAGCAGGAGCGCGCAATTTTGGGGTGGAGGTGTTCATGGTGGGAACTCGCCAGTGTCGTATGCATTATACGATGTATGCGGGTTCCGGTCACGCAGCTACAAGGAGAACCAGCCTTCGGGGGACGACTTGCCTGCCGTGGGGAGAAATTCTCCGGTCTTGATGTTCTGGGTGTACTCGCCCTGCCAGTGGCCTTCGCTGATGCGCCCGATAGCGGCAACTACGGCGTCCACGTCTTCGCGGGTGTTGTAGAAGCCGAAGGAGATGCGGACCGCGCCTGGGATGTTGCGCCTGTCGCCCTGCCCTATCTCCTCGCTTAGCTGGTGGATCTGGTCCTGCGAGACGTGGAAGAGGTGCATCAGGTAGGGATGGGCGCAGAAGCAGCCTACGCGCGTGCCTATGGCATACTCGTGGCTGAGGATGGCGGCGGTGAGATAATGGTTGACGTTGGAGAGGGTGAAGGCGATCACGCCCAGGCGGTCATGTTGGAGGGTGGGGTCGTTGGGGCCGTAGATGGTGAGGCCGGGGATCTCGCACAGTTGGGCGAGGGCGTAGGAAGTGAGGTCGCGCTCGTGCTGGATGAGCCAGTCCCAGCCGAGATCGTCTTCCAGGAAGCGGACGGCGGCGGCCATGGCGATAGCGCCGGGCACATTGGGGCTGCCCGCCTCTTCGCTGTCGGGAGGCTCGGTCCACATCACGCTCTCCTCGGACACGAAGAGGACGGTGCCGCCGCCTACGAGGTCGGGGGTGCCCCCCGTGAAGGCTTCGGTGGGGCCGATCAGGACGCCGCTTCCGAGGGGCGCGTACATCTTGTGGGCCGACATGGCGAGGAAGTCGATGGAGTCGGGAGCGCCCAATGTGCCCATATCGATGGGGCGGTGAGGGGCTAGCTGGGCGGCGTCCACCAGGATGAGCGCGCCGGCTTCATGCACGATGCGCGCGATCTCGTGGATGTCAGGCACGACGCCGGTGACGTTGGAGCCGCCTGAGACGGCCACCAGCCTGACGTGGCCTTTGTTGGCTTCGAGCTTGGCGCGCAGGTCGGAGATGACGGGAGCGCCGGTCTCGTCTATCTCGATGTACTGGACGTTGGAGGTGCATTTGCGCCAGGCGAGAATGTTAGAGTGGTGCTCCATGAGGGTGGTGAGCACCACGTCGCCTTTGCGGAAGGTGAGGCGGTTGGCGCAGCGGTTTATCGCCTCGGTGGCGTTGCGGAGGAAGATGCAGGTGCGGTCGCGGCCCGCGCCCACGAAGTCGAGGATGATGTCGCGGGCGTGCTCGTAGGCCAGCGAGGAGACCTGGGACTTGAAGCCAGCGCCCCGGTGGACGGCTGAGTACCATTCGAGCGATTCGTCCACTTTGGCTTTGACGGGGCGTGCCAGGGGGGTGGAGGCGGCGTTATCGAGGTTGATGTAGGGGACGAGAGTGCCGTCCAGCAGGGGGACTAGAGTGTGTCCACCTACTATGAGGTCGCGCAGATCGCGGCCACTCAATTGCGGATTGCGCAGGACGAAGGACGGAGTCGCGGATTGCGGATTGGGTTCCGTTGCAGTGTCCGTACAGTCGATCTCCTCGGCTTTCATAAGTTGTGCCTCCGGGCGCCATCAACGCTGATAGACGGCCATACATTGCCCATACCGGGCCTCGATCTTTGGAGATAATATAGCACGCGGAATGGGTGGGCGCAAGGATGCTCAGGCGCTGTAACAGTTCAGAAGGTACAGAAACATCGTAGGGGCACCCCTTGTGGGTGCCCTGCTCGGGTAGAGAGTCTGCATCCGCAGAGGGCACCCCTTGTGGGTGCCCCTACGATGTTGTGACGTCACGTTTGACTAGGTGCGATCTACATCGGCAGGCACGGAGATGATGGTCGCCAGCATGGTGGCTATGTGCTTCTCCTCGTCACCTGCCAACCCGAACACGTCGGCTGCGCAGACGGTGATGGTGCGGCCTGCGCGGACCACGCGGCCACGCGCCTGCAAGCGCTCGCCGGTGGCGGGGGAGAGGAGGTTTACCTTGAACTCGACGGAGAGCACGTCTACGCCGGATAGCGCCATGCTGAGGGCGGAGTAGCCGCAGGCGCTGTCGGCGATGGTCGTGACGACGCCCGCGTGGACGAAGCCGTTCTGCTGGCCTAAGCCGGCATGCACGGGAAGCTCGATCCCCACCTCGCCGGGCCGCACATATAAGAGCGATGCCCCGATGGTGGGCATGATGCTCTGCCGGGCGAAGCTGTCGCGCACGCGCGTTTCATAGCCGGGATCAGGTGGAGTAACCATGATCTAAGCAGAACGCTAGGGGGTTATGGGCGTGGTTGCAGTGATCGGCACGGTGGGCGAGGCACCGCCTGTGCTCAAGCCGGGAGTGGCGAATGTGCCGGTGACTGTGGTTGTGCCCGTTACCATAGCAGTGCCGGTGACGGCGAGAGTGCCCGTGATCGTGGCTGTGCCCGTGATGGGCACGGCGGAGGCGAGCGCGGCGGCGGTGGCGTTGGCGGCGGGGGCGTATTGGCTGATGAGAGCTTGCGCCTCAGAGACGAATGCCCCGGCAGGGTTGATGTTCAAGGCGCGCTGGAGATGGCTTAGACCGGCCACATAGTCGGGCGTGGTGTTGGCGGGGTCAACGTAGGCTTTGCCCATCTTGAAGTGAACGTCGGCATCTTCGGGAAACTGGGCCAGGTAAGCGTCGTATAGCTGGATGGCCTGGGCGAAATCGCCGCCGGCGAGGTAGGTATCGGCCTGGGTTACAAGCTGGCTGAGGGGGTTGTTCGAGGGCACGGTAGGCGTCGGCAGGACGACGGTGGGCGCGCCCACCTGGGCGATGAAAACGGTAGAGACCGTGCCTAACACCAAGAGAGCCACGATAAAGTAGGCGAATATATAGCGGCCTATTTCGCGGTTACGCTTGCGAGCTTCGGCACGACGCTTCGCGGCGTATTTAGTATCTCGTTTCATTGACATGATCGTGATTGTACCAAAATGTGAGATTTGTAACAAGATGGACAGTTGTCGGTTGTCGGTTGTCAGTTGTCGGTGGGCGGTAGAAGCGTAAAACGTAAATGATACCT
>JBAURA010000774.1:0-1688 GCA_049580985.1 Chloroflexia bacterium | reverse complement strand
GTGCAAAGTCGGATGATCACAACCCAGGTTTGCGTTTGTCATTCTGAGCGCAGCGAAGAATCTGTACCCCAAAGATCCTGCCCCAAGGAACAGATTCTTCGCTGCGCTCAGAATGACAATTCCCTACCTGGCTCGTACTGACAAACATCTTTCCTTTGTCCACTTATTATTATAGGAGCATTGCATATCACATACTGGCTTTCGCTCGCTGGTCGTCTAATGTACGGCAGAATCGCAGGGCGGTCAGGGCGAGATTATGCCTGTCCTGATCGGTCTTCATTATAGTATCTGCTATTTCTACGGCGATGCCCAGCGCCTCTATGCGGGGGGCGTGGGCTTCGTCGAGGCGGTCTATGATCATGCCGTGTATAGCGTCTCCGTAGATGCGCGCCACGCCCGTGGGGGAGACTTCATGGCCTAGAGAGCGGAGCATATCGGCGGCGGGACCTTTGAGGGCCGCGCCTCCTACTATGGGGCTGACGGCCACCCTGGGCGCGGGCGACGCCTTGAGCGCGTCGAGCAGGCCAGGGACGGCGAGGATGGGGCCGGTGCTGACGATGGGGTTGGAGGGGCAGAAGATTATCGCGTCGGCGGTGGAAAGCGCCGACATGACCTGTTCGGTGGGCTGGGCATAGGCGATGCCTTTGAGGAGGACGCCTGTGACGGTATCGGCGTGGCGGTGGCGCACGAAGTATTCCTGGAAGTCGAGGGAGCCTTCGGGGGTCTGGATGATGGTCTTCACCGGCTCGTCGCACATGGGGAGGAGGTGGTTCTGGATGCCCAGGGCGGAGGAGAGATCGGCTGTGACCTCGGTGAGAGTGCGGCCTTCGCCCAGTAGCTGGGTGCGGAGGACGTGGGTCGCCAGGTCGCGGTCGCCCAGGCGGAACCAGGGGTCGCGGCCATAGCGCGCCAGTTGGTCCATGGCGGCCCAGGTATCGCCCTCTATGCCCCAACCCCAGGCACGATTAGCCAGCCCCGCGAGGGTGTACATGACGGTGTCGAGATCGGGGGAGATGTGGAGGCCCCAGAGGTGGAAATCGTCGCCTGTGTTGACCGCCACCGAGAGCGCACCCACGGGCAAGGCCATCTGCAAGCCATGAGCGAGCTTCGCGCCGCCGACGCCTCCGGCCAGGGCGAGGACTGAGGACTGAGGACTGAGGACTGAGTGGTCATTAACCACGGTTCGCGTGTCGTGTTTCTCGCTCCCTCCGTCCTTCATATCAGATTCCGTGGGCATCTATGCTCTCGATGGTCACGTAGATGGTGACGCGGGACTGCTTGCTGAAGGTGTTGCGCACCATCTGGGCGGCGTCCTCCTCTCCGTCGTAGCGGACGGCGAGGGCGTGGATTGTGGCCTGAGAGCGGTCGTGGTCGTAGTCTAGCTCGGCGCGGCCCGCGAGGGTAACGTAGTCGTATTCGTCCTCTATACAGATTGAAAGGCGCGGGTCACGCTTCAGATTGCGCTCTTTCTTGCGGCCTACGCGCGTGTTCATCATGATCCGGTCGCCCTGTAGCTCGTACCACATCGTGCTCTGCTGAGGCGTGCCGTCGGGATTTATGGTGGCTAGCACCGCGAAACGTCGCTCGCTGAGGAAGGCTCTTAATTTGTCGGATAGTTCAGGCATTGTCTTGTTGGGGACGGTGGACGATGGACGGTGGACGATGGACGGTGGACGGTAGTCGGTCAT
>JBAURA010000773.1:0-2551 GCA_049580985.1 Chloroflexia bacterium | reverse complement strand
AACAGCTTACCAACTTCGAGTGCCGGAGGGCCACTTCAGGACCTCGGCACGATCTGGGTTGTGGCGCTGCCTCCGTTCTCGCTTCCAATACCTCTCACAGCATTAACGAATTTGAACGATGCGTTCTACGAGCAGCAGGCGGGGATCGTGTCGGTCCAACTGACCCAACAGCAAGCCTCATTAGCATCTAGCTGTCGCATTGGTATCCTGGATTGGACCGGCAATACTATTCTCCTGGCCGAGAACGAAACCGCTACTTACGTGCGGGCTGACGATGTTGTGTTCCGCATCAGCCCACAGTCACCTGACAACAAAGCACGCACTACCTTGTATGCCACATTCTTCGGTGCCCCCGCAACGGGCGCCAAGATCACCGTACAGCACGCAGCGGCGCCTGGTCAAATGTACCAGGGACCGCCGGGTGCACCACCAATCGGTGCTCCCCAATCGGCGATCACTTTCCCATCCTCTGTCACCACTGACTCCAGCGGCCGTGCTGAATTGTTGCTCACCGCCAGCTCGCCAGGAAATCCTCGTGGTTACATCGACGGGCAGGTCTATTCCGTGGTGTACGAGTGGGCAGCCGAGGCTCCGGCTGAGCCTAATGTGCCACTGAGTATCCGCGTTTGGGACGAATATGTGGCCCCGGACTACCCAACCTGGATTGACGATGTTCAACCCATTTTCCAGCAGTATGCGAATCTATACCCGGCAATGACTGATATCCTCGATCTCTCCAACTATCTCAGCGTTGTGGGCCAGCGACATGCGCTCATACGGGTGCTGGAATTGCCTATTGAGGATCCCAACTACATGCCGGTCACTCGTGACCTGTCACCTACCAAGCAGGCAATGATCCTGCGATGGCTGGGTGAGAAGGAGCCGCCGCTGTTCGTGCTCAATAACCTTACGGATTTACGGCGTCTGCTGCAATTGGCAATTGAGGTTGAGCACGCAACTATTCCACCCTATTTGTGCGCTCTCTTCTCTATAAAGCCGCAAAGCAATATCGAGGTCGCCCGACTAATTCGCAGTGTGGTGATAGAAGAGATGCTACATATGGCTTTGGCTTGTAATATCCTTAACGCGGTTGGAGGCTCACCCCAGATCGCGAAACCCGGCTTCATTCCACAGTACCCAGGCAACCTGCCCGGCGGCCTCGGACCTGGGCTTACAATATCTCTACGTCGTTGTACAAAGGAGCACATACGCGACGTGTTCATGGCTATCGAGGAGCCAGCACGGCTTGTCGCTAGCGAAATCACTCCTCCAACAATTGATATGCGCGGCATTGACATTGATGGCACAGGGAATATTATCGGTGCTACGCACGATATTATCGAGCAACTGGAGCATGCGTACACCCGCGTTGAGTACGAACCGTTCACAGTTGGGTGGTTCTATCACCACATAGCAAGGGCGATCGTTGAGCTCGAACGAACTGGGACAGACGTCTTCGTCGGTGACCCGATGCTCCAACTGACTCAATCCTCCTGGCCTGGCGCGCCAGGGCGCCTCTATAAGGTCACTGATAAGGCCAGCGCGTTGTTTGCCATTCACGATATTATTAAGCAGGGGGAAGGAGCTCCCCTTCCCGATTCACTCTCGAACCGCGACGAGCTGAGTCACTACTTTCGCTTTGGTGAGATCGTGGCAGGGCGTCAAATGATGAGGAATTCCGCTGGCGAGTGGGTGTACGAAGGCCCACCGATCCCATTCGATCCCGATGGGGTCTTTCCTATGGAAGACAATCCGGACTCTTCGGCTCTCGATCCCTACTCGCCGGCCGTAGTGGGGGCGGCGCTCTTCGAGCAGACGTACAGCGGTCTACTGAGGGCGTTGCACAGAGTGGTCAACGGCCACCCAGATCGCTTTGGCGATTCTATTGGATTGATGTACTCGTTACGGCTTCTGGCTCAGAACCTAATGACCATCCCCACCTATCCCGGCTCGCCCACCACTACAGGCCCGAGCTTTCGATTCTTATAGAAAGTTTTGGGGAACGGGAGCAAATGGCAACTCGCCATCAATGCTTCCCTATACCTATGTGCCGTGTATCTTGTTCTGGCTACTTGGTCTAAGGCTGGCACTCCGGGAAGAAGGTATTAGCGACTATTTTGGAGGTCTGGCCCCGGGTGACGTTGCTAGCTGGGCGGAAGTAGGGGCGGTTGTCGGGGGGCACGCACGGCTCGCCGGGGCCGCCGCACGCATATCCGCTCATCACTCCCCGCGTGGCAAGTCTCTCAACGAAGTCGTAGAAGGTAGAGCCTGGCAGTACGTCCTCAAACGTCTGCCCCGTTGCTGGATCCTGGTAGTTGGCGGCGTTGGATACTATCTTGGCTAACTGGCCGCGAGTGGCCGTGCCGTTGGGGCGGAAGTAGGGTCTGTTGCCGGGCGGCACGCACGGTTCGCCGGGACTACCACATGGGTAGCCGCTCATCACTTCCCTGTCAGCAAGCCTCTCAACGAAGTCGTAGAAGGTTGAGCCTTCCGGCACATCCTCAAACGTCTGGCCCGTCACAGGGTCGTTGAACCCTGCCGCATTGGATAC
>JBAURA010000772.1:0-4914 GCA_049580985.1 Chloroflexia bacterium | reverse complement strand
CACTCTCGACGACTCTCCAAAGACTACGAGCGTTTGACCAAGACGAGCGAAGCCTTCGTCTATGTGGCGATGATCCGCCTTATGGTTAGGAAGTTGGCTCATACCTAATGGTTTTCAGACAGTTTCTTAGCGATCTAAGATCCTCCTATTCTTGTACAACTTATACAAACTCGCGCCTACAGTATCCCAAGCTAAATATGTGAGAAGTAGAGACAGCACAACCATAAAGAAGACATCGAGCATGTCCCATGGGGAAGATATTACGGCTAAGCTTGTAGTAAGAATCCCGAGAAATGGTAGAATTACTGAGTAGAGTCTTAGCGTCGTTATATATTGTTTTCTAATGGCCTCTCTACTCTGTTCGATAATACTATCCACGACGCGGAAAACCCCAACAAAACGCGCATTCACCTCAACCTTCTGACAGCCCGAGACCAGTGCGTATATCGTAATGCTATCAGTTGGGTTTAGTAGAATAGGACTAAGATCCAAGCCTCCTAGTCGCGCAGTAAATGTTGGATTCAGATCCTCTGGCTGCAATTCCCAGCTAAGACCAACAACACTGGCATCCGCTCCAAAATCGAGCGAAATTGGCCGAGCGAAATCAACTTCCTTAATTTCCCCCTCTCCCGCATTAATGATTCGGACTATAACTTGCTCTACGTTTCGAGCCTCCTGAGCATCAACAAGTACCTTAATTCGCTGTTGAAACTTACTTGACGCTTGTAGGAGAGGTGCCCGGCCTACCAACTCATGGCCAAGCACTTTCACGGCCTCCTTCCGCTGTCGTTGCAACACATACACTGTAGCCCATGCACTGATTGCACCTGACAATATCGCGGCAACGATAGTGATGAATATTGCAATCCAATCCATAGGATAATCCTTTTACAGCCGATCGTCCGGCGACATTTCGGGCGCTTCTAGTGTCTTCTCATACGCAGCTGGGGCCACGTATTGCTCCAGCATTCTTACAGAGTTTGCTGGTCCTTTGTTAGTTCGCTCAGCAAGCAAAACCAGATAACCTGCCTATAGTTATACCTCCTAAGTTATAGCTGGAGGTATAGCTTGAGCAACCCTACTCTTCCTATTTTGCGCGCCCGGAGGGATTCGAACCCCCGGCCAAGGACTTAGAAGGTCCCTGCTCTATCCCCTGAGCTACGGGCGCAATACGTTCCCTGTTATAATAGGGTATCGAAAAGTGCGATGTCAAGACACACCCGACCGATAGCAATTCGGGCGTGAGACGTAGTATGGAAAGATAGCCAAGTGAGAGTGAAGACGATCAAGTTCCCTTTGTCATTCTGAGCGAAGCGAAGAATCCGGTGGGTAATGAGCATGTCGGCGACCGAAGATCATCTCTTTAAGCAAACAGGATCTCGTCCAACCGGATTCTTCGCTTCGCTCAGAATGACAAATCCGTACTTGAGTTGTGAGCCATTGACCTGGCAATCGCTCCGATCATTGAGCGCAGAGGATTATGGTACACATAGGCCAACCCTGGAACACCGACCCGCGCCAGTTGCGCTTGCGGCCCTTTGACGGCTCGGCGAGTGACCTGGAGGCGCTGGCCCGCGTGAGGAACGAGACGTTGCGGGCTGTGTCGCTGCCGGAGGATTACCGGGAGTGGCATGCCGAGGAGATGGGGCGCTTCTACAACCGGGCTGGGTTCGAGCTTGAGGGCAATAGCTGGCTGATCCACCTGGGCGAGGAGCCTGTGGCGGCGGCCGTGGTCTACCCGCGCTCGCTCTTCCCGGACAGGCCGCCGGGCAACTTCGATATGTATGTGGTGCCTGTGCATAGACGGCACGGGCTGGGGTCGCGGCTGCTGGCGCACCTGGAGCAGGCGGCTGCGGGTCGCGGGCATCGCGTGCTTGAGACGACCGTCGCGGGCGAGGACGAGGGTTCTAGCGGTTTCCTGTCGCGGCACGGGTTCGCGGTCGTGGGCCAGTCGATGCGCTTGAGCCGCTACGGGCTGGACGATTTGCCGCCGCTGTCATTGCCACAGGGCTATTCGATAGGCTCGCTCGCGGAGACCGGCGAGGCGGTGGACCTCTATCGAGAGATGACCAACAGGCTCGGCTCGTACGACGCTAACTACTCGCTGGTCGCGCCGGAGGAGATGGAGAGGGTAGTATCGAGTGAGGGGTGGGAGCCTCAGGGCGTCTTCTTCTTGCTGGACCCAGGCGGGCGGATCGTGGGGGTGATCCGGGCGAGTGGCGCGGGCACGGGCAGGGGCGAGCTGCACGAGATAAGGCTTGAGCCGTCGTTGCGCGGCATGGGCCTGGGGCGCGCCCTCCTGACCGTGGCGCTGCAATACCTGGCGGAAGCGGGGGTGCGGCTGGTGGAGCTAAGCACGGCGAGCGACCAGGTGGCGGCGCACAGGCTGGCATTGAGCGCGGGGTTTGAACTAACGCGGCACTGGCTGCACTTCATGAAGAGACTATGACAGCAAACACTTCGACCCAGAATGCGGGCGATACAACCTGGCGGCAGGTCCTCGATGCATACACATCCTCCGGGGATAGCAAGCGCCTGGATGACTGGGCATACGAGGCGGGCCGCGCGGCCGAGCAGGCCGGCGAGGAAGAGCGCGCGCTTGCCGGGCGCATCCTCGTGGCTGTCCGGGACGTGGAGGTTGCGCAATCTGTTCCTGAGGGCTTGCAGGCAACGATGCTGGGGGCGGCGATGCGCGGATACATGGCGGCTAAGAGCGCGGAGTTGGCTGTGGCAAGGGCGCACGAGACCACGCAGGGGCGCGTGGCCGACCTTACCGCGCTGCACAGGATCATCAGCGCGGCCAACTCGTCGCTCAAGCTGACCGATATGCTGAACGAGATCGCGCAGGCGGTGGTGGAGGTGACGCACGCCGATATATGCTCGATCTTCCTGTACGAGCCGGAGTGGGACCAATTGGTGCTGACCGCCACCACGGGCGTCAACAAGGCGGGGGTGGAGAATATACACCTCAGGCTGGGTGAGGGGATAACGGGCTGGGCAGCCTTGATCGGGAAGCCGGTGGCCGCCTCCGATGCCTGGGCCAACCCGCACTACAAATTCGTCGCGCACTCGGAGGAGGAGAGCACCACGTCGATCCTGGCCGTACCGATTGTGCTGTTCACCAAGGAGAAGCTGGTGGGGGTGATCGACCTGCACACGGTCAAGCCGCGCAACTTCAGCGAGAACGAGATCAAGTTCCTGGAAACGGTGGCGGGCGAGATCGCCATCGCCATAGAGAACGCGCGGCTGTACGAGCAGACCGACAGCGAGCTGCGCCAGAAGGTGACCGAGCTATCTACCCTACAGGGGGTGTCGGCGCATATAGCGTCCACGCTGAACCTGACCGAGGTGCTGGCGCTGATCGCCCACCAGTCGGCCCACCTGGTGAGGGCCGATGCCGCCGCGATCTATGAGTTGCACACGGATGCGGGCCTGCTCGAATTAGTCGCCCAGTACGATCTACGCGACCCTGACCACAGTATCCACCAGTGGCGCGCCGACCTTCACACTACTATGCCGATAGAGGGGAGCGCGATAGCCAACGCCGTGATCAAGGGCATACCGACGCCCCTGCCGCCGGACGCCGACGCAGGGTTGGGCCTGCCTTTCGTGGGCGAAGGGTATGAATGGCTCTATTGCGTGCCCCTCGTCGCGCCACGGGGGATCATGGGCGGCATTTGCCTCCATCACCGTACCGCGAAGACGCTGAGCGACGACCAGGTGCGCCTGCTGGCGGCCTTCGCGCGGGAGGCGGCTATCGCGCTGGAGAACTCGCGCCTGTATGATGCGGCCCTGCGGGGCCTCCAGGTCAAGTCCGCCATGCTGCAAGAGATGAATCATCGCGTGCGGAACAACCTTCAGACGGTGGCGGGCCTCCTCTCGATGCAGCTACGCAGGATGCCGGAGGAGAGCGATGGGGCGGTGGCCGTGCGCGAGAGCATCTCGCGGGTGCAGAGTATCGCGGTGGTGCACGACCTGATGGTGAACGGCGATTCGGAGATCGATTCGATCAGCATCTACGACCTGGCGCGCCGGGTGGCCGATGGGGTGGTTTCGACGCTTACTCAGCCTGGGTTCAAGCTGGAGTTAAGCGTCCAACCAGGTGACGCCGAGCAGGTGCGGGTCGGCTCGCACGACGCCACGATGTTGGCCCTGCTCTTCAACGAGCTTATATCGAACGCTATTCTACACGGGTTCAATAACCGCCGGCGCGGCAAGTTGGACATACGGGTAAAGAGCGACTGGCGTAATGATCGCGCCGACGATACTAAGAGACGCTCGTCGGCTCTGATCAGGATCGAGGTAGAGGACGACGGAGTAGGGTTGCCGGCGGGTTTCGACGCGCACAAAGATGGGAACCTGGGGCTGAACATCGTCAATACGCTGGTGATGAGCGACCTGCGAGGGAGCTTCGAGATCAAGCCGGGCCTGGCTGGCACAGGCACGCGCGCGGTCTTTGCTTTCAAGCCTGGAAGAGTGTAGGGGCGGGAAAACGTAGAACGTAAAACGTAACTGTTATCGTCACCGTCTACCGTCTACCGTCTGCCGTCCTCACGTATCAAGCATGAACAAGGGAGAATGGTTTGTTAGCGCAGAGTAATGGAGCTATCCCGCCGATGCCGGGCGACTTGCCGGGGAAGGTGCCGGTTGGGAGGCTGTTGAACGTGGTGAAGGCTTACCCGATGGGCAAGCGGGAGTACGTGGCGTTGCGTGGGGTGAACCTTACGCTCTATGCCGGGGAGTTCACGGCGATTGTGGGGCCGTCGGGGAGCGGGAAGTCTACCATCTTGAACATGATCACGGGGATTGACCGCCCCACGCAGGGGCAAGTGCTCATGTCGGGCAGGGCGCTCCACTTGATGAGCGAGAACGAGCTGGCGCAGTGGCGCGGGGCCAACGTGGGGATCGTGTTCC
>JBAURA010000771.1:0-3767 GCA_049580985.1 Chloroflexia bacterium | reverse complement strand
TCCTCTTCGACCGGGTCGGGCTGCTGCTCGGTCCAGTCGGTGGCGTCGTTCACCTCGCGGTCTATACGCTTCTTGATCTCACTCAGTTCTTCCTCGGTCGCCACCCCGTTGTCCAACAGGTACTGCCTGAACTTGGGCATAGGCTCCTTGGCACGCCACTCGTCCACCTCTTCGCGCCCACGGTAAGTGCGGTCGTTGTCGTCCGACGAGTGGGCAGTGAGGCGATAGGTCTTGGCCTCGATCAGCGTTGGGCCGTCACCCCCGCGGGCGCGGTCGGCGGCTTCCTTCATCACCTCGTACACAGCCAGCACGTCGGTGCCATCGACTTCGATACCCGGCATGCCATAGCCCACGCCGCGAGCGGCCACATTGCCGCCCGCCACCTGCTGAGGCACAGGCACGGAGATCGCGTACTGGTTGTTCTGGCAGAGGAAGATCACGGGGAGGTCGTGGATACCGGCGAAGTTGAGCGACTCGTGCCAGTCGCCCTTGCTCGTGCCGCCCTCGCCCACCGACACCACGGTGACTTCACCCGTGTTGCGCATCTTCGAGGCGAGCGCCACACCCACCGCATGGCAGTTCTGGGTGGCTACAGGCGAGGAGCCGGTGACGACCTTGTGCCTGGCGTAGCCGTAATGTCCGGGCATCTGGCGGCCACCGCTGCTGGGGTCTTCCCTCTTGGCGAAATGCTGCAACATCACCTCGCGGGGCGTGACGCCCAGCGTCACTATCATCCCCAGGTCGCGGTAATAAGGAAGGAACCAGTCCTTGCCGCGCTCCATTGCGAACACGGTGCCTATCTGGATAGCCTCGTGCCCCTGGCAGGAAATAACGAATGGGGCCTTGCCTTGCCTGTTCAACAGCCACATGCGCTCGTCGAGAGAACGCGCCAGGAGCATGTAATACCACATCTCCAACAGCGTCTCTTTGTCGAGGCCGAGGGCTTCGTGCTTCGGCACCGACTTCGTTTCAGAGGCTCGCTTGCGGCTACCCGGTCCCACCTTCGTGCCGGTGGATGCCATTTGTTACCTCCTCGTAACTCAGTTGTCAGTTGCCAGTTGTCGGTCGCTAGTTTCTTTTGTTACTGACAACCGACAACCGGCAACCGACCACCATCTACAATTGTCGCTCTTTGTGCGTTATTGTGCGGCCCGTACCCGCCAGGACCATTGAACATCTTATCATAAGGGGTATGGGTTGTCAAAGCACCAGACAGGCTTAAGGGTTCAGATTAGGGGTAGAGAAATCCGGGTCGTAGGGGCACTCCTTGTGGGTGCCCTGTTCCCTTACCTTAATCTCGCTCCAAGAGGGCCCCCACAAGGAGTGCCCCTACGATGATTCTATCGTAAGTCTGAACTGTTACTTGTAGGGGCGGATCCGTGTGTCCGCCCTCGACCTGGGCGTGTGTGTCAACAAGGCGGACACGTGGGTCCGCCCCTACAACGAACTCTCTCTAACGAAATGGTGTATAAAGAAAGTAGACACCGCGCACCCCAGATAGGACCAATATGCCGAAGCGACGCTCAACCTCCTTCCTCCTGCTCGCCATCCTCGCAATTTCGCTCGTGCTCAACGCCTGCGACGACGGCTCCCAGCCGACCGGCACCCCTCAACTCACCAAGTTCACTCCCACAGCCACCATAGCTGCCAGTGATCCGCAACCGGAGAGCACTCTCACATCCAAGGCTACCTCCACCCAGGCCCCGGAAGCGACCCCTACCGGTGCACCACCGACCGCCACGTCAAAGCCCGCCGGAGCGCCTGGTTGCCCGCCAATGCAATTGACCGACTCGCCCCGCGAGGGCCTGGGCGATGCCCTCTTCCCCACGCTCGGCAATGCCGGGTACGACGTGCAGCACTATACACTCGACCTGGGCATCGACGTGGACAACAACGTCCTTTCAGGCACGGCCACTCTCCTCGTGCAAGCGCTAGAAGATTTGCCCGCGTTCAACCTCGACTTCAGGGGGCTGGAGGTCATGAGGCTTGGCGTCGATGGAGAGGAAGCAAAGTACGAGCGGAACGACGGGGAGATGACGATCACCCCCAATACACCGCTCAAGAGCGGGCAAGGCTTCACAGTGGAAGTAGCCTACAAAGGTGAGCCTGAGGGCACTACCCGCAGCGGCACGCCCACCCAGGGGTGGCGCAAGTTCGATGACGGCATCCTGGTGGCCGGGGAGCCTGAGGGCGCGTCAAGCTGGTACCCGGTGAACGAGCACCCATGCGATAAGGCATCGTACACTTTGAGGTTCACAGTTCCAAGACCCTATGTGGTGGCGACCAACGGTCAGGAAGTCAGCGTCACCGACAACGGCGATACGACCACCTACCTGACGGAGATGCGCGAACCGGCGGCCAGTTACCTGGTCACGGTCAACGTGGGCCGCTACGAAAAGGTCACGCAAGATGGGCCTGGGGGGCTGGCGATAAGGCACTACTTCCCACAGGATGTGTCCGACTCCACCCGCGCCCTCTTCGACCCCACGCCGGCGATGATCGACTACTTCAATTCGCTCTTCGGACCCTACCCGTTCGAGGTCTACGGGGGGATAGTGGTGGATACCGACCTGGGATTTGCGCTCGAAACGCAGACCCTCTCCATGTTCGGCACCGACCTGGAAGGGAGGAGCTTCACAGCCGAAGAGACGCTGGTCCACGAGCTTGCCCACCAGTGGTTCGGCGACGCCGTGAGCCTGGGGCAGTGGCAGGATATCTGGCTCAACGAGGGATTCGCCACTTACGCGCAGTGGCTGTGGGTGGAGCACGAGGATGGCCGTTCCGCCTACGACGACAGGATGCAGGTTATGTATCGCGCCGTGAAAGACGCAGGCGGAATCCCTCCTGGCAAGCCCGACGCCAACCGGCTATTCGACATAGGGATATACCTGCGCGGCGGGCTGACGCTCCACGCCCTGCGGATGCAGGTCGGTGACGACGCTTTCTTCCGCACGCTGAAAGCTTACTATGCAAAGTTCAAGCACGGCAATGCCGCCACCGCCGACTTCATCGCGGTAGCCGAGCAGGAGAGCGGGCAGGAGTTGGACGACCTGTTCGATGCCTGGCTATACGCTGACGAGATCCCGGATCTGCCCACGGAGCAGGCTAGTGGAGGCGCGGGAGGGGGAGGCGGTAGACACAGCGCGCAAGCCCTACCCCAGTTGCCCGAGGGCTGGACGCAGATCGAGCCGGGCGGCGACACTGCCTGCGCGCGCGGCACGCCCTACTCTTTCTGGGTGCACCCAGGTAAGGTGAACAGGCTGCTCCTCTTCTTCGAAGGCGGGGGCGGCTGCTGGGACGCCGAGTCGTGCGCGCCCGGCAGCAGTTTCTTCAACGACACCACGGGCGACTTTGATAACCCGGCGCGAAACGACGGAGTGTTCAACCTGACCAATCCCGACAACCCCTTCAAGGACTACTACGTGGTGTACGTCCCTTATTGCACCGGCGACGTACACATGGGCAACAACGTGAAAACCTACCACGCCGAGGACGGCACGGAACTAACCATACACCACAAGGGGTTTGCCAATTCCTCGACAGCGGTGCAGTGGGCATATGGCCACTTCGAGAGTCCTGAGCAGGTGTTCGTGGCCGGTTGCAGCGCGGGCAGTATCGGCTCGATCATGTTCGCGCCCTATATCATCCAGCATTATCCCAACTCGCAAGTCGTCCAGTTGGGCGATTCGGAAGCGTTCGTGTTCGACCACCCTGTGGACTTGCAGAGCACCTACGCGGCACACGATAACTTCGCCAGCTGGATACCC
>JBAURA010000770.1:0-3129 GCA_049580985.1 Chloroflexia bacterium | reverse complement strand
ACCCCAGGGTGGCGGTGCAGTTAGGGCTGTGGTCGGTGGCGACGTGGACGATCAACATTGTGACGGTGTATCTGATGCTGGTGGCGTTCAACGTGGAAGCGACGCCCATGGTGGCGGCGGTGCTGGTGGTTATTACGAACCTGAGCATGGCGGTACCGTCCGCGCCCGGCTACGTGGGCACGTTCGAGGCGGCGGTGGTGCTTGTGCTGACGACGCTGGGGCAGCCGCGCGATACGAGCCAGGCGTTCGCGATCATCTACCACTTCGTGGGGCTGGTGCCGGTGGCGCTGCTTGGTGCGATAGCGGCACTACAGCAGGGGATCAATTTTGCGGCGCTGGGGGCGGACGGGGGACGGGGGAAAATTACGAATTACGAATTACGAATTACGGGAGAAGATGATGGATGATGGACGGTGGGTTGGGGACGGTGGACGGTGGACGGTGGACGGTGGACGGTGGACGGTGGACGGTGGACGGTGGACGGTGGACGGTGGACGGTAGTGACGCATGAGGCGTGACGTACCACGTATCACGTATTGCGTATCAGGTATTGCGTATTAGAGTAGAGGATAAGGATGAGTCTTAGCGACTATATCAGATATCAGAGGGCTGTGAAGGGGGGGTTGACGCCGTGGGAGATCGCGGAAGGGAGCGGGGTGCCGTCGCGTGACGTGCATCTGCTTGAGGTGAAGCACCGGCGTATGGGCGAGGACGACGCGACGCTCCAGAAGTTGGCCGATTATTTTGGGGTGTCTCTGGCCGAACTGACCGGAAGGCGCGAAGCCTACCGCAAGCGGTTGGTGGCCTTCCTGGAGGAGTGTATCCGCGAGGAGCGGGCGGTGACGCTCAGGTTGGAGAGTGGCGAGGAGGTGGAGGGGGTGCCGGTGTGGTATTCCAGGGAGGCGACCGCGCTCCGGCCCGAAGGGGCAACCGAGGAGTCGGGGGACCTGTGCATAGTGCAGAGAGCGTGGGTGGCGGATTGGAAGCCTGGGGGTGCGCTTCAGTGGGAAGTGGGCGCAACGGCCAACCAGTAGATGCACGAGACCCGCCAGTGGCGGGTTTTCTGTTGCCAGGAGACGATAGTGAGCATGAACGGGGAAGTAGAGATCAGGGAGGAGTTGGACGCCGGGCGGCAGGAGGCGGCGCGGCGGTATGCGCGCAGCCAGCGTGCGCTCTCTTTCGTTGAGCTGGGGGTCATGGCCTTGTTGTTGGGACTCCTGGTGGTTACCGGCCTGTCGGAGGGTGTTCGCGACTGGGCCGATGGGTTTGGGGGGCCGCGCCCTTTGACGGTGGCGTTGTATGGGATTGCGCTTGGCGGTGGCTTTTTCTTGCTGACGCTGCCGCTCGATTTCTACTCCGGGTATCTGCTGCCGAAGCGGTACGGGCTGGTGACGCAGAGCGTGGGGGGGTGGGCGCTCGACACCGTGAAGGGGCTTATCCTGACGGGTGTGGTGGGGATAGTGGGGCTGGAGGCGTTGTACCTGCTGCTCGATTTGTGGCCGGAGTGGTGGTGGGTGGCTATGGCCGGGTTGATGTGGCTATTCTCGGTGGGGGTGACCTGGCTCGCGCCGCTGTTGCTGATGCCGCTCTTCTACAAGTTCAGGTCGTTGGACGACCCGGAACTGGTGGCGCGGCTGACCAGGCTGGCCGAGAGGGCGGGGGCGCGGGTGCAGGGGGTGTATGTGATGGACATGAGCAGCCGCACCACCGCCGCGAACGCTATGCTGGCGGGGCTTGGGGGTACGCGGCGCATCATCCTGGGAGATACTTTGCTCGCCAACTACACCCACGATGAGATCGAGACTGTGCTGGCGCACGAACTGGCTCACCACGTGCACAACGACCTGCTGCTGGGGCTGGCGGCGCAGGCTGTGATCGTGACGGGGGGGATGTGGGCGGCTTCGGTGCTGCTTGCCTGGGGTGTGGGGTCATTCGGGTTCAGGGGGGTGGGGGATGTGGCGGGGTTGCCGCTCTTCGTGGCCGCGATGGGGATATTCGGACTGGTGACGATGCCGGTGGTCAATTTTTTGTCGCGAAGCAGGGAGAGGGCGGCGGACCTGTACGCGTTGAGGACGACGGGGAACGCCGGGGCTTTCCGGTCGGTGATGCTGAAGCTGGCGGGACAAAACCTGTCCGATGCCGAGCCGCCGGCCTGGGTGCGAGTGCTGTTCTATAGTCACCCGCCGATTGGTGAGAGGGTGAGGATGGGGGAGGGGGTGGGAAACGCGAAACGTGAAACGTGAAACGCGAGGACGATGGACGATGGACGGTAATCACGTTTCGCGTTTCGCGTTTCGCGTTTTACGTATCAGGGCTGGCAGGTTGGGAAGAAGGTGTTGGATACGATTTTGCTGGCCTGGCCTCTTGTGGCGGTGTTGGGAGGGCGGAAGTAGGGGAGGTTGGTGGGTGGGTTGCATGGCTCGTTGGGTGCGCCGCAGGGGTAGCCTTGCATGATCGAGCGTATGGTTAGGCGGTAGATGTAGGGGTAGAAGGTGGATTGGGGTGGCACGTCTTCGAATTGTTGGCCGGAGGGGATGTCGCTGAAGGCGGCGGTTTCGGAGACGATCTTGGAGAGCTGCCCTCTTGTTACGTTGGCGTTGGGGCGGAAGTAGGGGAGGTTGGTGGGTGGGACGCACGGCTCGTTGGGTGCGCCGCATGGGTAGCCGCCTACGTAGTCGCGAGAGGCCAGCCTGCCTACGAAGTCGTAGAAGGTGGAGCCGGGGGGCACGTCCTCGAAGGCCTGGGAGGGGACGGGGTCGGAGAAGCCCGCCGAGTTGGAGACGACCTTGGCAATCTGGCCCCGCGTGACGTTGTTGGAGGGGCGGAACGTGCCGTCGGGGTAGCCTGAGATGACGCCCTGGCTTACCAGGCACATAACGTAGGGGTAGAAGGTGGAGCCGGAGGGTACGTCGCTGAAGAGCGAATTCCACTCAAGGTAAATAGGATCGAGGCCGACGGTGAGGAGGCGCGTGCCGCCGGGGCCGGGCTGGGTCTGCACCTCCTGGCCGTGGAGGCCGACCGCGCGCCGGAAGTCGGCGGCCTGGGAGGCGGGTATCGTCATGGCGACCGGCTGGGCGTCATTGTTCCAGACGACCGATACCTGGCGCTCGCCGTCGGGGGATCTGAACC
>JBAURA010000769.1:0-10296 GCA_049580985.1 Chloroflexia bacterium | reverse complement strand
ATGATGGGCCACGCCGCCGGCAAGCTGGCCGACCTCACCGTCGTCACCGCCGAAGACCCCCGCACCGAGCGCGTAGAGGACATCTCAGCCGAGATAGCCGCCGCCCTCGCCGAAGAAGGCCGCGTCGAAGGTCGCGACTTCTGGCAGGTCCACGACCGCGCCGAAGCCATCGCGTTCGCCATCGGCCTCGCAAAGCCGGGCGACATGGTGATCACCTGCGGCAAGGCGCACGAGTCGTCTATGTGCTACGGGACGGAGGAGACGCCTTGGGATGAGTTTGCGGCAGTTCGGGTGGGGTTAGTGCGACGTCAGCTAAAGTAGACATGATTGGTAGATTCAAATGGAATGTGGAAATCCTATTGACTGAGTCGTACACGTGTGCTACCATTGATTTCATCCGTGTCTTTTCAATGGGCCTACTTTCCTCTTTTTCTGGGCGGAAACTGAGATAGCACTCCGATGACAGAAGCTGACGTCCGTCTACGCGAAAAACGCGAGACACGTAGCAGAATCATGGCAAGTGTCGGGACTAAAGACACGAAGCCCGAACTACGTGTTCGTTCGCTACTCCATCGAATGGGGTACAGGTTCAGGCTAAACAGACGCGACCTACCCGGCAGTCCAGACATTGTGCTTTCCAAGCACAGGACAGTCATATTCGTTCATGGTTGTTTCTGGCATCGGCACCTTGATTGCAGGAAAACTACGACTCCCAAGGACAACGCCGAGTTCTGGCAGCTTAAGTTCGAGCGTAATATAGCCCGCGACGAGGCGGTAACGCAGGCACTGATCGAGATGGGCTGGAGGGTGGTTACGGTTTGGCAATGTGAGGTAGAGAAGGGTTATGAGTGGCTGACCGATCGTCTCTACACACTTCTGAGGTCGGCGTGAAGATAAACTCAACCATCGATTTATTTTGTGGGGTCGGCGGCATTACACATGGCTTCCGTCTGGAAGGTCTAAACGTAGTTGCCGGAGTAGATAGCGACGTCTCTTGTGAATACCCATACACCAATAACAACCCAGGTACGACCTTCTTGCACAAAAAGGTCGAAGAGTTAGATCCCGTCGAATTGTTGCAACTTTATCCAGCAGATGCTATCAAGATCTTGGTAGGGTGTGCCCCCTGTCAGGAATACTCAAAGTACGCCAAGAGGTATGCTAAGGCCATCAATGTCGCTGCTTTGGAAGGTGACGACACATCAGTGGTGCCGGACAGCTTACAGGAAGAATTAGGCACGGAAGCGGACAACGCCCAAGACAAGTGGGATCTACTTGGGGCTTTCGCTGACCTCATTGACGCAGTAGATCCTGACATTGTATCCATGGAGAATGTCCCGGAGCTTGAGGAGTACAAAGATGGTTCCATCTTCGAAACATTTGTCGACAGGCTGACCCCCCGATACAACGTCACATGGTATACAGTCTATTGTCCAGATTATGGCATACCGCAGAGCAGAACTCGATTGGTTCTTTTTGCGTCCACCCTAGGTAAAGTTAATCTAGTCAAGAAAACGCACACATCTGAAACCTACCGAACTGTCAGGGATGCCATCGGAGATTTGCCCCCCCTACAGGCTGGAGAAGTCTGCTGCCAAGATCCCTTGCACAGAGCAGCGGGCTTGTCAGATCTCAATCTCAGGAGAATCCGGCATTCGTTACCAGGTGGAACCTGGCGCGATTGGCCTCTTGAGTTGCGTGCTAACTGCCATACGAAGGACAGCGGCAAGAGCTATGCGAGTGTATATGGCAGAATAACCTGGGATGATCCAGCGCCTACTATTACAACTCAATCATATGGATATGGCAGTGGCCGCTTTGGTCATGCTGACCAGGACAGAGCGCTTTCCTTGAGAGAGGCCGCGCTGCTTCAAACGTTCCCAGAGGGTTATGTCTTCAAAGCACCTGAGGAGGCCTGGAGTTTCAAGACTATTGGCAGACGTATTGGTAACGCCGTACCTGTGGACCTGGGGCGCGTTGTCGCGAGAAGTATCGTACATCATCTGGAGGAGTACGATGCCTGAGAAAAACACTGGCGATGCTGTCGTTGGAGATGAAGATACATCGGGTAAGGTCGCTGCTGTTCTTGGCGAACTCATGAAAGGCGATCCTACCCTCACTGGCACGTCATCGAAGGGAACCGACGAACATCCCTATAAGATGGCAATCAGCCTGAACGTTCTCAACCACCTGGGTATTGGTTTGTACAGTAATGTACCAGCTGTGCTTTCCGAAGCCGTAGCCAATTCGTGGGATGCTGATGCGACACTGGTCACCATTGAGATCGATCCTGACAAGGACGAGATAGTTATATCGGATAACGGCGTTGGAATGACTCATGATGATATCAACAATAAGTATTTGCTGGTTGGTTATCAGAAGCGAAAGTCAGAGCCTGGGCTCACAGCCATGGGACGCGCTCCAATGGGACGCAAAGGCATCGGTAAGCTATCGGTCTTCTCAATAGCCAATGTTGTCGAAGTATACAGCGTAAAAGACGGTGAACGAAGCGGTCTGAGAATGAAAGCAGAGGATATTGAGCGGCATATGGAGGAGAATGCTGAGCATCCATACTGGCCCGAACCGATCAACGAGCCTGAAGTGCCTATTGACATGGGCACCAGGATAGTCTTGAAAGAGTTGAAGAAGGATCTAACAAGAACCGGCGATTATCTTCGCCGAAGACTGGCTAGGCGCTTCAGCATATTGGGATCCAAACATAATTTCGAAGTCCGAATCAATAATGAGCCGATATCTGCACGAGATCGGGATTACTATGAAGCAATTGAATTCCTCTGGTACTTTGGTGCCCAGAGTGCAGATATTGTATCCCAGTGCCCGAATGTGCAGCGTCACTTTGTGCTTGATGGCACAGTCGATGGGACGCAGAAATACAAAGTGACCGGCTGGATTGCGACCGTCGATGAGCGCAAGAATATTGACGAAAGCAATAACACCATCGTCATCTTCGCGCATGGAAAGTTGATCCAGGAAGACATACTCAAGGATCTGCCCGAAGGTGGAGTTTACTCAAAATACCTTATCGGCGAAATTGATGCCGATTTCATGGACTTGAATGATAAAGACGATGTGGTAACAAGCGACAGGCAACGCGTAAAGGAGGACGATTCCAGATATAAATTGATCAAATCTTTCGTCTGGAGTGTGCTGAAAAAGATTCAGAATGAGTGGACAGAACTCAGAAACGACATCGGGGCTCAAAGAGCCTTGGAGGAACCTGCTGTTAAGAATTGGTATGACGCATTACAGGGTGATCACAAGAAATGGGCACGACTACTCTTTGGTAAGATAGAATCCCTGCGAATCAGCGACAAAACTGCAAAACGAGAGTTGTATAAGGCCAGCATCTTGGCTTTCCAGAAGTTGGCAATGAATAACGCCTTGGGTGCTCTTGCGCAACTCAACACTCAGACCGACTTCAATGTGTTGACTTCTGTCTTCCAAGGGATCGACGACCTTGAGGCGGTCTATTATTATCAGATAGTGAAGGCACGTGTAGGGGTCCTCAAGGAGTTCGAAGGCTTGGTTGTCGGGGCACAAGAGCGAGTAATACAAAAATATCTCTTCGAACACTTGTGGCTGTTACATCCATCGTGGGAGAGAGCTTCCACTGATCAGACGATTGAAAAGGCTGTTCAGTCTGAATGGAAGAAACTGGATGCCAAAATAACTGAAGAAGAAAAAAAAGGCAGGATCGACATTCGTTACAGAACAGCTGCAGGTAAGCATATCATAGTCGAACTGAAAAAGTATGATCGCAAGGTAAAAGTTACCGATTTAGTAGAACAGGTGACTAAATATCAAGATGCATTAAGGAAAGTTCTTCGAACACGCTTCCCCGAAGAGGCAGATAGACCTATTGAGTCCATTATATTACTTGGTAGCCCTCCGTTACCCGTGGAGTACGAGGACCGCAATAACGGAATACTACGCGAAGTAAGTGCAAGGTATATTACTTATGATTCCTTAATTCGACAGACTGTAGAGAGCTACCGAGATTACTTGGACAAAGAGAAAGCCATCTCGAAACTGGTAGCAACTCTGGAGGAATTCGACACGGCCTTCTAACAGATACAAGAGGAGCACAGGAACCCTCATAAAATAGCCGAGAACCTCTGCTCTCTGCGTGTTGAAACCCACACTACCCCTACGTACCCACTATCCCTAAGACGCCGAATTACCTATGACTGAGTACCCTTACCACCAGGATCATCACCAGCGCCCGCGACTTGCACCTTCAGCAGGTTGGTCTGCCCCGCAAACGGCAAACCCAGGCCGCCGATGAAGACCAGCAGATCGCCTTTGGCTACCAGGCCCTGCTCGATGGCGGCTTGCTCGGCGGCGGACATAGCCGAGAAAGTGCCGGTGTACCGTTCCAGCTTCAGCGCGCGCACGCCCCAGCATATAGCCAGGGCTTTGCACGTATCGGCGTTATCGGTCACCGCGATAAGGCTGCTGCGCGGGCGATACTTCGAGATGAGACGCGCGCTCGTGCCCGTGCGCGTGAGGGCGATGATCGCGCCGGCCTGGAGCCTCTCGCTGATCCGGTCCGCAGCCTGGCAGAGGATCTCGGCCACATCTCGGTTGCCCTCAAGCGCCAAACCGGGGTTGTCCTCCGCTCCCGGTGCGTATGCGCCATCGATGCTGTTTGCCTTGCCTGCGACCTTGTCGGCCCACCCTTCGTAATCAAACAGCTTCTCGGCTTCAAGAGCGATGCGAGCCATAGTCTGCACCGCCTCCACCGGATACCTCCCCGTGGCGGTCTCGCCCGACAGCATCAGGCCGTCCGTGCCGTCGAGCACCGCGTTAGCCACGTCCGTGGCCTCGGCGCGGGTGGGGCGCGGATTGCGGATCATCGAATCGAGCATCTGGGTGGCGGTGATAACGGGCTTGGCGGCCCGGTTACAGGCGGCGACAATGCGCTTCTGTATCGCGGGCAGCACCTCAGGCGGCATCTCCACCCCCAGATCGCCCCGCGCCACCATCACTCCGTCGGCTTCCGCCAGTATCTCCCCGAAATTGCCGACCGCTGTGGCGCTTTCGATCTTGGCGATGATCGAAATACGCCGGTTGGTGAGAGCCGCCACCAGGCTGCGCCCCTCAACGATGTCGGCTCCGCTCCGCACAAACGACAGGGCAACCATATCCGCTCCCTGCTCTATAGCAAACGAGAGGTCCTGGCGGTCCTTCTCGGTAATCGTGGGCACGCCCAGAGGTCTGTTAGGCACGTTGATGCCCTTGTGCGAGGTCAGCAAGCCCCCCACGACCACTCTGCACCGGATCGTTCCCACCTCCGGCTCTACGCTCTCTACCTTGAGAGCCATAAGCCCTTCGTCCAACAGAATGACGTCGCCCGGCTCGACGTCGGCAGCCAGCCCGGCGTAGTCCACCGGAATTACGCCGGGGCTGTACTCTTTACTTCGGGTATCTAGCGTAACCGCGGTGCCAGGTGTGAGGGCCATACCCTCCGGCAGCGCACCCACCCGCACGCGCGGGCCTTGCAAATCGGCGAGGATCGCAACGTTCAGGTTGGCTTCGTCCGAGATGCGGCGAACCAGCGCGATTTTACGAGCAGTCTGCGTGTGCTCGGCATGAGAGAAGTTGAACCGCGCCACATTGACACCAGAGATGAGCAAGTCGCGCAACACAGGCTCATCCCAGCAGGCAGGGCCTATAGTAGCGACGATCTTCGTTCTCGGCTGCATGGGAGACCTCGATTTTGGTCTAAGTATAATTGCTAGAGCCATAAAAGCCCCCGGATACTACTTCCGAGGGCTTTCTGTGCCTATTCACTTGGTGGACCGGAAGAGACTCGAACTCCTGACTTCTACAGCGCGATTGTAGCAACCACCCCCGAAGCCAGGCCGAACTAGCCACCCACTCGAACGCAAAGGCACCAGAGGAACCCAGAAAACCACCACAAACCTCTGCTTCCTCAGTTCCCTCTGCTACCTCTGCGTTGAAACCACGCTACAACTACATACCCGCCATCCCTCAGCAGCTACGTTCGCCTTCCGTCTTTCGTCTTTCGTCCCCTAATACGGATTCGTCCGAGGGCGTTCGACTTCGAGCTTCTTGTGCGCTTCTTCCAGGCGATTCCTCCATGAGCCGTGCTCGTGGCGGTGGGGGTCGGCTTCCAGGGGGATCGAGTCGTCGATCTGCTGCACAAACGTGACCGTCACGTGCCAATTCCCTTCCATGTGCATCGGCTCGGTGAAGCAGACCTCTCCGTTCTCATAAACAGCGCGAAATGTATTGTTCTCCATGCCTATCTTGACCTCCTTTTGGTAGTGCTTACTGCCGCAAAGAATCAAAAAGCCACCTTGCCTGGGTGGCTATGGTCGGGGTAAATTGTCCATAGGCGAAACCTCGCTTCCGGTGCTCTTACTCCAAACGATTCCTCTAGCTTGCATGTAAGGTGGACCTGTGGGGACTCGAACCCCAGACTTCTACAGTGCGATTGTAGCGCTCTCCCAACTGAGCTACAGGCCCTTGCGCATCAATTATACCACATCCCCACGCCCAAACTCAAACTCCGCCTCCACTATAAGCGTTCGGATTTGCGGCGAGCAAACCCCGCGTTAAATACGAGAAAGAGCCTGCCCGCGCGGGCAAGCTCTTCATGCAAACGTCGCCTACCCCTCGATGGTATAGAACTCGGTCCTTCCCGACTCGATCAAGTCCGCGGTGCGCTGGAAGCTCTCCGCGAATTCGGGGCTGGCGAAGTTCTCTTTGCGTTGCTGCTCCCAGGCCGCGAGGCTCTCCACCTCGAATTCCATGACCACGGTATCGAACTGCCCACTCAGATCGGTGAGTACCCGCATCCCACTCGCGCCGGCTCTCTCAGAGTCTCCCCTGCCACTCTGCGCCATTTCCTTCGCCAACTGGCCGGCCTTGCCCCTATGAGGGTATGACGCCCAGTTGTTGCATCATGCCGAACTGGTCAAAGATGGCCCAGGTCTCGGCGATCTTTCCGTTCTCGATTCGGTCTCTGACCATACCGGTGACATTGATCGACTTGCCGGTCGGCGGGATGCCGGCCAGTTCGGCTTGATGTGTGCCGGTTGCCGAGAAGCGAGTCACGACCATGTCCCCCTCCGCGACCTGTTCGTCGATCGTGAAGTGGGTGTCGGGGAATGCATTGCGATAAAACGACACCTGCATCTTGCCGCCTTCCGGGCCGGTCGGCAACCCGGGGATCACGCCAGGGCCGCTAAAGACGCAGTTCGGGGCGATAATCTCGTCTGCCGCGGCCAGATTCCCGTCGCTAAAGACCTCTACCAGGAAACGGCGGGAGACGGCTTTATTAGCTTCTGATGACATGGGTAATTCTCCTTATGAATTAGGCCTGGCTGGCATCGCTACGATGATGGCGGTGACTTAGCGAGTATAGGAGAATGTCGGAGAGAAAGACAGGTAAGTGCAAGGCTCTCTATCGCAGACCTGGGGAAGCCAGGAGCTAAGAAACGCTCCAGGTCATTGCTGCCGTGCTGCAAATACGCGCTCACCGGTTCATGCGGTAGTGCGAGCAGCAATGAAAGAGAGTGACTGATCTAGCCTCCCTCGAAGGTTGGTGAAGTATAAATGTCTGTGGATCTGGTGTCAAGAGAAACGAATTTTGTTTGTGTAGCCCGTGGATAATAAATATAGACAACTTGATCAGATAATGGCCGCGATCTCATGCAAGAGAGCCCACGCAGGTGGGCTTCGCTAACGTAGCACGTGGATTTATCCGCCGTGCGATCTTGACCAACACGCCATTACCTGATTAACTCGTTAATCTTCATTAATCGGCGGGCGATCTCCCCAACGATCTCTCCGCAAGGTATTGACTCTCAACCTACTTGAGGGTGCATAATCACAGTGAAGGCCTTCACAACAAGTCGCGGTGGGCTGCGCCGCCGGCGGAGAATCAACCCAACAAGAAAGGGGTACAGTATGCGCCTCAAGATCGGGGAGTTCGCCAAGATAGGCATGGTATCGGTGTCCGCCCTCCGCTTCTACAATGAGACTGGGTTGCTCAAGCCCGCCGAGGTCGACCGCTGGACCGGCTACCGCTACTACAGCCTCGACCAGCTACCCGCCCTCAATCGCATACTCGCCCTCAAAGACCTCGGCCTCTCCCTTGAGCAGATAAAGCAGCTAATGGGCGAAGAGTTGCCCGCCGAGCAAATACGGGGCATGTTGCGCCTCAAACGCGCCGAGCTGCAAGCCGAGATGACCGACCTACGGGCCAGGCTCGACAGAGTAGAGGCCCGCCTGCAACAAATCGAAATGGAGGGTAAGATGTCCCATTATGATGTGATTGTGAAGAAGGTTGACCCCGTGCGCGTCGCCATCGTGCGCGACGTCGTCCCCACGCAAGCAGAAATCAACACCACCTTCAATCGCCTCTTCGATGAGGTTATGGAGTATATAAAGGATACCGGCGCGGGCTTCGCGGGCCCCGCTATCTTGCTCTGGTACGACCCCGGCAACATGGAAAACACCCCCGTCGCCGCCGCCATGCCCACCAACGGCGCGGTGGCAGGCAACCACCGGGTCCGCATCGAAGAATTAGAAGGCGTCCATATGGCAAGCACCCTCCATCGCGGCCCCTTCAGCACCCTCATGGGCGCATACGACGCCGTCATGCGCTACATCGAGGCCAACGGCTACCGCATCGCCGGCCCCAGCCGCGAGGTGAACCTGGAGTACGACCGCCACGGCGACCCCAACCACTATCTCACCGAAGTCCAGTTCCCCGTCGAGAAAGCAGAGAATTAACCCCGCGTGTTGAGTACCGGCGACATGAGACAGCCCGGATTTTGGCTGTATGCTTGCCAGGCGTCTATCCTGATTCACAAGGAGCGAAAAAGCATGAAAATGGGCCGCTACGTGGCCCATTTTCATGCTTTTTGTAGAAGATGCTTTACTTCGGCAGCACCACCACCCGCCGCTCCGGCTCAACGCCGCTCGATTCGGTCACCACCGCCGGGTGCTCCGATAGCGTCATATGGATGATGCGGCGCTCGTAGGCCGGCATCGCTTCCAGTGGGATCGCCTGCTTGCGCGTTTCTACCTGCTCTGCTGTGCGGCGGGCCAGGTTCATCAGCGCCAGCTTGCGCCGCAGCCGCCACCCCTCGATGTCCACCGTCACTCGCGCCCACAAGTCTACCTTGCGCCCAAGCACCAGGTTCAGCAGGAACTGGATCGCATCCAGCGTCTCGCCACGCCTGCCGATAAGGTTGCTCTGGTCGCGCTCGTTGAGGCCCGTCACGTTCAGCACCAGCGAGTCGCTGTCGTCCGGGAAGGCGGCCTCCCCCTCCTCGGCGGCCTCGCGGCGCGTAATTCGCGCGCGTACTCTCATGCCGTTGAGGATCGTCTGAAGTATCTCGGCGGCCACGGGCGCGACGGCGTCCTTCGGAGAAGCAAGCTCGCCCTCGGCCACCGCCCCCGCCTGGAGCGACTCGTCAAGGGTCACCCCACCGCCTACTCCGGCTGCTGCCGGGATCGAGCCAGGGCGCGCCCCCTCGTCGATCAGGTTGCCTCGATTGTCGTCCTCGTCCAGCTCGCTCTGGTTCATCACCGGGCGGTCGTCGGCGCGGTTGCCTCGCGGCGGGCGGTCGTACCGGTCGAAACGCTCGCCACCCCTTGGCGGGCGCTCTACGTAATCGGGGCGATTCACAGGGCCGCGATCGGGTCGGTTGCCCTCGCGCCTGCTGTACCCACCGCCGCCTCCGCCGGCCCCTCGCTGGCCGCCGTATCCCTGCCCCTGACCCTGGCGACCCCTGGGCGAGATCTCGTCTTGCGCGCGACCCTGCGACTGCGCGCCCCCCGTATCGGTAGTAGTGACGCGCACAAGCACCTCATCACCCCCAGGGTCGGTCGCCAGCACCTCTACCTGCACCTGGTCCCTTGTGCGGCCCAGTTGCTCCAACGCCAGCCGCACAGCCTCTTCCACGCTGCGGGCCTGTATGTCTACGTGTCGCAAAGGTTCCCTCCTCTTTGGCCGGTTGTCAGTTGTCAGTTGTCGGTTGTCAGTACGTACGGTACCAAATCTCACTGACAACCGACAACTGATAACCGACAACTACCGCTTATTCTTCTTCTTAGGCGGCAGCGCCGTGGTGGCCGCGCCGCTGCCGGACTTCGGCCTCGCATCGGACGCGTACTTCACCGTGGGTGTGCCCGCGCCGCTCGATTGCACTATCCTGATGTTCGGCTCGCTTGCCTTGCTCCTCACGCGGGCGGTGGCCGTCCCTGCGCCTGAGCCGCCGCGAGGGCGCTCTGCAC
>JBAURA010000768.1:0-2325 GCA_049580985.1 Chloroflexia bacterium | reverse complement strand
ATTCTGAGCGAAGCGAAGAATCTGTATCCTAAAGATAATCGTGAGGGACGAGATTCTTCGCTTCGCTCAGAATGACAAGTCGTTACTTAGGATGTGCAAACGAATATGGGTTTGATGTAGAGCTTGCAGTTTGCTCCACTAAGCATAGGGCAATAAGGAGCACAACTTGCATGCACCCGGAGAAGAACTGTACGATTGCGCGGTGATAGGGGCCGGTCCGGCCGGGCTGTCGGCTGCGCTCTATATGGGGCGGATGCGACGGAGCGTGGTAGTGGTCGATGATAACGAGGGCCGCTCCAACTGGCACCAGACCAATCGCAATTACCTCGGCTTCCCAGATGGCATACACGCTCGCGCTCTGCGGGAGGTTGGCCGCGAGCAAGTCGAGCGCTACAACGTGCGCTTCCTCGATGCCTGTGTGAACGACGCCAGCGTGGAAGGTGAGGGGCCGGAGCGCAGGTTCTACCTTGACACCTCCGCCGGGAAGGTGGTTGCGCGCACGCTCATCATTGCCACCGGCGTCAGCGACGAATTCCCCGACTTCGAAGGCTGCGACGACTGCATCGGCAAATCGCTCTTCTGGTGCATCATCTGCGACGGCTACGAGGCTATCGGCAAGAAGATAGTAGTGCTGGGCAGCGGCGACCGAGCAACTGCACTGGCGCTCCAACTACTCGTCTTTACCGACCGGGTAAGCCTGGTGCCGTGGAAGAAACCTCTGCGCGCCGGACCCGACATAGTGGCCTCCCTGCGCGAGCACGGGGTGACCGTATACGACTCGCAGGTCCGGTCGTTCAACTGTGCTCCGCACGGCCAACTGGCCTCCCTCACGCTGGAAGACGGTACCGAGGTTGACCTGGACAGCCTATTTGTGACACAATGGATTAAGCCAAACACGCAATTAGCTCAAAAGTTGGATATCAGGATAGACGATCATGGGTTCATCGTCGTTGATGTAGAAGGGTCCACCACGGTGGATGGCGCGTATGCGGCGGGCGACGTAACCAAGTTATTCAACCACCAGATCAGTAGCGCCGTGCACGAGGGCGGCATGGCGGCGGCTGCCGCGAATTACTATCTCTATGAGGACTGGCAGAAGGAATAGCACATCCTTTTGGTTTGACTCATGATGCGCACAGGTGGTATAGTGGCGGCTGTGACGCTTGAGCCAGGTCCCGAAAAATAAATGAGAGAAACCCAGGTTAGATGAATTCCTCGAAGATACGAGAGCGGAAGTGTAGTACGTGCAAGCACTACCAGCCTTCGCCGCTCTGGCGCAAGGGTTGGTGCCGCAACCCCCTGCTTTACGACCGCAATACCAATCATCTTGTAGAGGCCGACAGCCTGGCGTGCAATCGCACGTTTATCGACTACTGGGAGCCTATTACCGGCCCTTCCCCTAACGCGGGCACGGCAGGACGCGCCGCCAGGCCGCGGATCGCGCCATCCATACCGATGGAGATGACCGACGCGCGCGGCCAGCGTGTTACCCATACAGGCATCACCCCCATGGGGGGTATGTCGGCGGTCACCGATGACGAGGTCGAAGCTGCTCTTGCCAGTGACGACCTGCCTTATGAGGAAGCGGTGGATAAGGACTACGCCCTGCCGGATGGCGGGCAGAGCACCACCGAGCTTCCCCTGGTCGAGGGCATTTCGCCCAATGGCGCGGCCACCGGCCCTGTCGCGGCGCTCACCAGGGCCGGCGAGCGTGGTGGCGCGAAGTCGGCTACCAGCAAGACCCGGGTGGTCAGGCAACCTCAGCGCCCTATCATCTTCGGGATGGGCCGCGACCGCCTGATATTGATCGGCGTCACCGCCATCATGGTTCTGATTGCCCTCGCTACCGGAGCGATGTTGCTGAGCCAGCCCGGTAAGGTAAACCAGGGAGTGCCTGCCACCGCCACAGTTGCCCCTCTGCCGTCACCTACGGGCTTTGGCGACCCCACCGCCACGGCCCCGCCCGCGCCAACCGTGACCACGGCCCCGCCGCCACCCACGGACGTGATAGCGGTCGGCGGCTACGTGGAGACCACGGCCAACGTCACGTTGAGATCTGAGGCTACCACCGCGGGCGCACGCCTGGGGGTGTTGCAGAGCGGCACGAAGGCGCACGTGCTCGAGGGGCCGAAACAGGCGAACAACTATAACTGGTGGAAGGTGGACGGCTACGACTCAGGCAACCCGCAAGCCTCCGGGTGGGTCGCGGGCGAATTCCTCAGGCCGATAGCGCCCCCTTGATCCTGGCATGAACGTATATGAATTTGAGACTAAGATTCATGACTTAGCTAATCTGAAATGTCCTCAAAGACCCCACCCCAATCC
>JBAURA010000767.1:0-5853 GCA_049580985.1 Chloroflexia bacterium | reverse complement strand
CAGGCGACACTATTCCACGTGCCTTTCACAGCCATGTCGATTGATTCATATCACGGCATCCATACTCGCACAACCACCTTTCAGCGGTGAGTAGTAACCAGGGTCGCTAATCACTCGACTTGTGCTCGCACGCAACGAGCCGGTCTTGTGATTTGCTGTCTAACATAAGAAAAGGCAGGCCATGGCTTGCCCGCTGTTCCAGCTATGTGCATCAATAAGAACGGAGGTATGGTTTCATGAGTCAGGATAACCACGAGGACGCGGAAGAAAAAGGAGGGTGGTTCTCGAAGCTAGTGCCCTCGCTGATAGCCATAGTTACGCTCATAGGCGCGCTGGTCGCGTGGCGAGCAAGCGTGGCGGGCAACACGTCAAGCAACCTCGACTCGAAGGGCTTGCTCGCGGTGCAGAACTACGAAGCCAGCGATACCCGCAGCTACATCAAGGCCAACCAGCACCGCGCCGCTTACGTCCAGTACCTGCGCTACCGCCAGTACGCCGAGAGCCTCGCTGAATTAGAGCTACCGGACGCCACTGAAGAAGAGATAGCGGCCGTGGACAGGAAGATGAAGGAAGACTTCGACCTAGCCGCAGCCAGCAAGTATTACTTCTTCCCAGGCCGTTACTTGAACCAGGATGGCGGCTACGAGTTTCAGCTTGAGCGCGATGAGGAGAACGCCGCCGCCGCGCAACAGTACGATCTCGATTACGAAAGCAGCTTCGCCGAATCGGACCGGCTAGGAGAGAAAGTGCTCGCCATGCTGCTCATGCTGATGGTGCTCGGCGTGTCGCTCTGGTTCCTGGCCCTGGCCGAAAGTATCGAAAACCCAGCCAGATATAGCCTCGCCCTGGGCGGGCTGATCTTCTTGTTGCTAGGGAGTGTAGGCGCTTACCTGATAGACACCGAGACTACCGCGCCGAAGTCTACCGCCGACCCCATAGTGCTGATCACCTGGATCGTGGCAATCGTGATAACGGTGATCTCTCTTGCGGTCGGCATAATAGCGCTCACCAGGCGCGGCTCAAGCAGCAAACAAGTAGCATCGGTGGCGGCGACAGCGCCGCCAATGCACCCACCACCGCCTCCCGGAGCACCCCCAGGCGTGCCTTACTACGGCCCACCTCAACCTACCGAGCCTTACCAGCAGCCAATGCCTCCCGGCCCCGTAATGGCGGATCAGGTCTCCGCACCGGTGGTTACACCCGTAGCCACGCCCCGCAAGAAGGTAAAGTGGGACGAGCGACTCAAGCCGCTGATCACGATCATGATCGCTACGGTGGCCCTGTCTGCCGCGGTCATCACATACCTGCAAACCGAGGCATCGATGAATGCGGGTGGGGCGAACCGCAACACGCAACAGTTTTCTCTGCAAGGGCTGAGCTGGAATATGTTCGGCGAGGCCGCCCAGAGCTACCACTACGGCGACGTGGCCCTCACCTGGCAGCAGCTTGAGACGCTGGCCGGCTACGCCGATCTCGCGGGCGAAGAGGATACCGCCGCGCGCTACCGCACCATACGCGACAACATAGCCTCCACCAGCGCCCTGTACGACGAGCCATATTTCACCGAAGGCTCCATAGGTGTGCCCGACGTTGACGCTTACATCGCCGAGAACTACACAAGCACGGCCGTCGAATACCAGGAGCAAGCTGCCGCGCAGTCGCAGGTAAACAACGCCTGGGACGGCAAGGCCGGAACATACATCGCCGTGCTCACCTTCCTGGCGGTGGCGCTGGCCCTCTTCGGCCTGTCGCTCACCGTAGCCGGCATAATACGCTTGCTCTTCGTAGTAGTCGGGCTGGTGCTCTTCGCCAACACCCTGGTCCTCTCGATCAGCACCTACGTGTCGCCCGTACCCAACCTCCCCAAGGAAGCGATTACCGCCTATGCCACGGGCTTTGGCGCGTCGGAAGCGGGCAAATATGAGGATGCCATAACCTCCTTCGACGAAGCCCTAAACATCACGCCTGGCTACGGCAACGCCCTGGCGGAGAAGGGGGATGCGCTCGTAGCCCTCGAACGGTACGATGAAGCCATAGACGTCTACAAGCTCGCACAGGCCGCCGGGCGCGACGACGTAAATGTAGCCTGGAACCTGGGCTGGGTCTACTACCTGCTCGGCAGGTATGACGAGGCAGTCAGCATGGACCGCCACGCGCTGGAGCTTGACCCAAGCACTATAGGCGTCCGCATGAACCTGGCGCTGTCCCTGCTGGCCTCGGGCAAGTACGAAGAAGCCGAGCAGGAGTACAACACGACCGTGGCGCGCACCCACGACCTGATCACCCGCGCCCTCGACCGGGGAGAGACCGTGTCGGCGGACTTCTGGTACTACCTGGAAGCGGGTGTGGCCGACCTGTACAACCTGGTCTTCAAGATCGAGGGCTTCGACCAGATGGAGGGTTTCGACTTCACCTTCATCCAGGCCCCGCCTCTCGATAATATCGCGACCCCACCTGATACCGAAACCGAAGCCTTTAGCCACCTCGTTACGCTCAGGAGTAAGATAGCGGCCTTCGAATACTACGCCAAGAACGGGGAGATGCCCGCCGAAGCCACGCCTGACGCCACGATAGAGGAATTCAGAGTCGGGGCGATAGTGGAGGACCAGGCGGAAGAGGTGGCGGGCGCGGATACGGGTAACATCTTCCCTAGCGAAACGAAAAAGGTCACCACCTACTTCGATTATCAAAACATCCACCCCGGCCAGCACGTTGCGTTCAAGATCTTCATCAACTTCAGCCACTTCCCCGAATATGACTACAGCGTAGCCGACTGGCAGCTTGAAGAGAACGGCGACTACTTCGTGACGGTAAACGACCCATACGACCAGTACAGCCAGACCTACAACATGATACCGGGGCTGTACACCGTCGAGATGTACATAGATCACGAGTTCGTCAGTACCGGCTTCTTCTATATAATGTCCGCCTTCGAGGAAAGCCAGTTGGAGGGCGAAACGCCTTGAGAAACGTAAAGGCATGCTCTTTGACGCGCTGATCGGCACCGCCGACCTGGGGGAGGCGGGGCGCACGGCAGAGGCCGCCGAGCGGCTCGGCTTCGACGGTCTATGGACGAACGAGACGGCGCACGACCCGTTCCTGCCACTCGTGCCCGCGGCCCTCGCCACGTCACGGGTGAGGCTGGGCACGGCGGTCGCCATCGCGTTCCCGCGCAGCCCGACCGCTATGGCCTACACCGCCTGGGACCTGGCGCGCGCCTCCGGTGGCCGCTTCATATTGGGCCTGGGCACGCAGGTGAAGGCGCACATCGAGCGGCGCTTCTCGGTGCCGTGGGATGCGCCGGTGGAGAGGCTGAGAGATTACATAGGGGCGATCAGGGCGGTGTGGGAGTGCTGGCAGACGGGCGAGCGCCTGCGCTACGAAGGGCCTTACTACAACCTGAAGCTGATGACCCCTTTCTTCAGCCCGCCACCCCTGCCTGGGCCTTCGCATACGCCGCCTATCTTCATCGCGGGCGTCAACCGGCGGCTATGCAAGCTGGCCGGCGAGGTGTGTAACGGCTTCCACGCTCACGCGTTCCACACACCCCGCTACCTGCGCGAGCGCATACTCCCCTGGATAGAGGAGGGGCTGGCGTCGGCGGGCCGCGAGCGTGGCGACGTGCAGGTGTGTACCAGCGTGTTCGCCATCGTGGGCCGGGGCGACGAGTGGGCGCGAGCCAGGGAGGACGTGCGCAAGCAGATAGCCTTCTACGCCTCCACGCCCAGCTACCGCACCCTGCTAGAGGCGCACGGCTGGGAGGCGACGGGCGAGCAACTGAGCAGGCTGGCCGGGCGCGGGCGCTGGGACGAGATGAGCGGGCTGATTACGGATGAAATGCTGGCCGAATTCGCGGTGGAGGGCGATTCGCTGGCCGGGGCTGCGCGCGGCATCAAGGAGCGGTATACTGGGCTTGTCGATAGGGTGGCGCTCTATATACCCTTCGCGCCCGGCGAGCGAGACGATGAGTGGCGGGAGGCAACGGCAGTAATGGGAGGCACAGGATGAGCATTCTCGGCATACACCACATCACCATCGTGTGCTCCAACGCCCAACGCACGATCAACTTCTATACGTCGGTGCTTGGCATGAGGCTGGTGAAGAAGACGGTCAACTACGACGACCCCAGCACCTACCACCTCTACTTCGGGAACCCGCGGGCCGCGCCCGGCTCGCTGGTGACCTTCTTTGAGTGGCCGGGGGCCGACCCTGGGCACTGGGGCATCGGCGGCACGCACCACTATGCCATGCAGGTGCCCGATTACGACGGCCTGCTCAAGTGGAAGCGCCGGCTGAACGACCGGGGCCTGGCGGTGGACGGCCCGCTCGACAGGCACTACTTCCAGTCGATCTACTTCAACGACCCGGACGGCACGATCCTGGAGATCGCCACCTTGGGGCCGGGCTGGGCCGTAGACGAAGCGCCCGACGCCATCGGCACAGAGTTTCGCGCGCCTCCACCTGAGATGATAGTGAACAACCGCGACGAGGAGCGCATCCGCGCGATCACCTGGCCTGAGCCTGTGACCTACGTGGACGAGAGCATGGCGCTCACGGGCGGCCTCCATCACATTACCGCCATCGGGGCGAGCATCGGGCGCACGGACGAATTCCTGGGCGGTCTGCTGGGCATGAGGCGGGTCAAGATGACCTCTAACTTCGACGACCCCACGCAGGCGCATTGGTACTGGGGCGCGGGCGACGGGCAGCCCGGCACAATCATCACCTACTTCGAGCGCGACCCGGCCCGCGTGCCCAGGATGAAGATGGGGCCGGGCCAGACCCACCACTACGCCCTCGCCGTGCCCGACGACGACACGCAGCTTGAGATGCGCGAGCGGCTGGTGCAGGCGGGCCTGCGGGTCACGGGGGTGAAGGACAGAATCTATTTCAAGAGCATCTACCTGAACGACCCCGACGGCCACATAGTGGAGCTTGCCACCATAGGCCCCGGCATGGCTGTGGACGAGGACGCCGAACGCCTCGGCGCGGACCTCATGCTCCCGCACTGGCTGGAGAAAGACCGAGAGCGGATCAAGTCCAGGCTAGAGCCCATAGCCGTGATGCGGTAGGCACACATCTAACGGAGTATTTCCGTCATGAGCAACAATATTGAAGACGTAATGGGGCCGCACGCCGGAGCAGGGCTTAGGGTCGCGGGCGAGCCGGTGGAGAGCGCGAAGGCCGCGATGCTGATGGTGCACGGGCGTGGGGCCACCGCCGAGAGCATCCTGTTGCTGGCGAACGAGCTGGACGTGTCGGGCTTCACCTACATAGCGCCCCAGGCCGTGGGCAACGCCTGGTACCCTTACCCCTTCATGACGCCAATGGAGCGGAACGAGCCGTGGTTATCCTCGGCGCTTTCGCTGCTGGGCGCTACTGTGCGGTGGATAGAAGGCCAGGGCATAGCGGCGGAAAAGATCATCCTGCTGGGGTTCTCGCAGGGCGCATGCCTCGCCACCGAGTTCGTGGCGCGCAACGCCCGGCGCTACGGAGGCATAGCGAGCCTGAGCGGAGGGCTGATCGGCCCCGACGGCACGCCCCGCGATTACCCCGGCTCGCTGGAGGGCACGCCCGTCTTCCTGGGGTGCAGCGACATAGACTTCCACATCCCCAAAGAGCGCGTCCTCGGAACCGCGCGCGTCCTGGAGGAGCTAGGCGGCGAGGTAACGGCACGCCTCTACCCCAACATGGACCACACTATCAATATGGATGAGATAGAGTTTGTACGTGGGATGATGGAAGGAGTAAAACGTAAAACGTAAAACGTAAAACGTAATCACGCAATTACTCTAATAAACCTTGGCGTAACTTGGCGCTCTTGGCTTCTTGGCGGTTCCGTCTCTAAGAAAC
>JBAURA010000766.1:0-5762 GCA_049580985.1 Chloroflexia bacterium | reverse complement strand
GTTAATGGGAAGGTGACGTGGCGGTTGCGGGCGGTGAGGAGGGATCTGAGGGCGGGCGGGGTGTCTGCGAGGACTCGGAGGAGGGAGCCTTGCATGGACCAGGGGCCGGCGGCTTCTACTTTGACGAGCGCTAGCTGGCCTGTGCGGTCGGTTTTGAGGTCGTCGAGGGGGAAGAAGACGATCTTGTTGCCCCGCGTGCGGCCCATCCACCTGCCGCGCTCCGCGCCTTCTACGAGGACTTCCATTTCGGTGCCGAGGTGGCGCTCGTTTAGCTCGCGGCCTATGCGCTCCTGGAGGTTTTCGACGGCGTGGAGGCGCATCATTTTGTCGTCGTGGGAGACGTCGTCGGGCCAGCCGGCGGCTACGGTGCCTGGGCGGGGCGAGTAGGCGGCGACGTGGACCTTGTCGAACATGATCTCTTGCAGGAGGTCCAGGGTGTGCATGAACTGGTCGTGCGTCTCGCCTGGGAAGCCCACGATGATGTCGGTGGCGAGGGTGACGCCTGGGATGGTGTCGCGGATGCGGCGGATGAGGTCGCGGTAGTAGCGGAGGGTGTAGCGGCGCTTCATACGCTTGATCACTTCGTCGTCGCCTGATTGCACGGGGAGGTTGATGTGCTCCATGGCCTTGGGAAGGTTGGCGACGGCCTCGATCAGGTTCTGGGCGAGGTCCTTAGGGTGCGAGGTGAGGAAGCGGATGCGCCACAGGCTCTCGATGTCGTTGAGGCGTGCCAGGAGGGCGGCGAGGTCGGTGCGGTCGGGGAGGTCGTGGCCGTAGGTATCGACGTTTTGGCCCAGGAGAGTGATTTCGCGCACGCCCTGTTCGGTGAGGCGCTCGACCTCGGTGGCGATATCCTCGATGGTGCGGGAGCGCTCTTTGCCCCGGCGGAAGGGGACGATGCAGTAGGTACAGGTCTTGTTGCAGCCATAGATGATCGGGATGTAGGAGGCGATGCTGCCTGCCTGGGCGGTGGGGAGCAGCCCTTCGAGTGCCAGGGCCACGCCGTATTCGCCGAGGTCGGGAGCGGCGTTGTCGGGGAGGCCGACCAGGAAGTCGCTGACGGCGGAGGGCTTGAAGAAGAGGTCGACCATCGGGTAGCGGCGGCGAAGGGTAGTCTGGTCCTCGGTGACCATGCAGCCGGTGAGGGCCAGGAAGAGGTCGGGCCTCTTCTTTTTGAGCCGGGCCACTTCGCCTAGCTTGCCAACGATGCGGTCTTCGGCTGCCTGACGTACGACGCAGGAGTTGAGCACGACCACGTCCGCAGACTCGATGGCGTCGGTCTCGGAATAGCCCCGGCCCTTGAGGGCGGCGGCGACGTAATTGGAGTCGGCGACGTTCATCTGGCAGCCTACGGTCCAGATGAAGTAGTTTTTATTTGGATCTTGTTTGTGTGTATCGGGCATGGTGGGATTACGCGCTCCTAGCAGACTATTATACGAAAAGTTGAGTGTGCGGCGCAAACGGTCTATAATGTGGGCATAGGGATAGCGGCTCTTATTGGTGAAAGCAGGTGATAGATATGGCAGTTCAAGATATGGCAGTAACCCTTGTTCGCAAGCGGTGGACCTTCGATGAGTATGAAAAAATGATCGAGGCAGGGGTACTCACCAGGGATGACCGTGTTGAGCTTATTAGAGGAGAGATAGTAGAGATGGCTGCTATTGGGCCGCGTCACATGACCTGTGTCATACTTTTCCATGAGGCACTTTATGATGTGTTAGGTAAGAGCGTGCTTGTTTCAACTCAAAACGCTATCAGATTGCCTGGCGATTCAGTGCCCGAGCCTGATATCGCCGTCTTGAAGCGGCGTCCAGAAATCTACGCGCGGCAACTTCCCAGCGTCGATGACGTGTTGTTGGTGGTGGAGGTTGCGGATTCTACTCTGAAAAGCGACCGAGAAGTGAAAGTGCCATTGTATGCTGAGGCTGGTATCGCGGAGGTCTGGCTGGTGAACCTGGAAGCGGATACGGTGGAAGTCTACTCGCAGCCGGTTGACGGGCGCTATGAGTCGAAACGGGTAGTCACTCGTGATGAGAAAATTGCGGTGCCTGGCAGCACAAACGGAGAGATTAATCTGGATTCAGTCATGCCGTAGGCAAATCACAGATATTTAGATTCTGCTATGGATAGACTGCCTGCCCCTCCTCCGTGTCAAGGTAAATCGCGTCGGTAGGGCAGGAGCGGGCGGCGTCCAGGAGGGTGTCGTCGTCATGGGCGGTGGGGTTGACTAAGTAGGCGATGTTCTCCTCGTCTAGCTGGAAGGTTTTGGGGGCGATGTGGACGCAGTTGCCCGCGCCTATGCAGCGCGACTGGTCTATGGAGATGATATAGGGCATATTAGCCTCTGTCTTGGAGGGCCTTACCTAGCTCGTTGGGTGTTACTTCGCCTGGGCCTTTCATGTTCTTTTGGGAGTCGTGGACCTGGTCGTATTTTTCGGCGATAGCGACCACCTGCACAAAGGCGGCTTCGAGGGCCTCTTCTCCACCTACCTCGGCAATGTGAAGCTCGCGCATGGCGAAGCGGTTGCCGGCAGGGCGCGCGAATGGAAGGCCGGTGGCTTCTCGTATCTCGTCCATCATGCGGTGGCCTTCCGGCGCGGAGTTGAAGGCTATTTCAAGAGCTCCGTGGGGGGAGCCCTGATAGAGTGTGGTTACTCGGATGTTCATGCGTCGTGCCTCCGCAGGGGCCGGGGGTCGGGGATTGGGGGCTGGGGATCAGGGATTAGGGATTAGCAGGGTTTAGGAATCTGATCCCTGACCCCTGATCCCTAAACACCGAACGGGTTTATGGGCTTTTCGCCTATGTACATGAGGACGCTTTTTAGCTCGGTGTAGAGTTCGAGGGCGTCCATGCTTAGTTCGCGTCCGAAGCCGGACTGTTTGTAGCCGCCGAAGGGGAGGCCGGGAAAGGCTGTGAAGGGGGTGTTGATGGTGACTACGCCGGATTTGATGGCCCCTGCTACGCGGTGGGCGCGGCCTACGTTGTTGGTCCAGATAGTGCCTGCCAGGCCATAGACAATGTCGTTGGCGAGCTGGACTGCTTCGGCTTCGGTCTTGAAAGGCATGATGGTGACTACGGGGCCGAAGATCTCTTCCTGGGCGACGCGCGCCTTATTGTCTACGCCTGTGAGCACGGTTGGGAGGTAGAAATTGCCCTTGTCGAGGCCGTTGCCTGGCCGGGAGCCGCCGGTGAGCACCTCCGCGCCTTCGGATTTGCCTATCTCCACGTAGCTGTGTACCCGGTCGAGGTGGGCCGGGGAGATGAGGGAACCCATGTGGGTGGCCGGGTCGAGGGGGTCGCCAACCTTTAGCTTCTGGGCCTGGGAGACGAAGCGCTCTACGAAACGGTCGTAAGCCGATTCCTGCACGAAGAGGCGCGAGCGGGCTTCGCAAGACTGGCCGGCGCTGTAGTAGATGGCGAAGAGGGAGCCGTTTACCGCGTGGTCTAGGTCGGCGTCATCGAAGACGATGTTGGGGGACTTGCCGCCTAGTTCGAGGGAGATACGCTTGAGGTTGGAGGCGGCGGCGCGCATGATCTGGCGGCCCGTGTCGGTCTCGCCGGTGAAGGCGATCTTGTCTATGCCAGGGTGCTCGGCCATGTATGCGCCGATCTCGGCACCGGAGCCGGGGAGGACGTTGACTATGCCTGCGGGTACGCCCGCCTCGGTCAATATTTCGGCGAGGACGAGGGCGGTGAGGGGGGTGGCGCTGGCGGGCTTGAGGATGACGGCGCAGCCGGCGGCGAGGGCGGGGGCGAGCTTCCAGGAGGCCATCATTACGGGGTAGTTCCAGGGGACGATCTGGGCGCACACGCCCACAGGCTCGCGCACGGTGTAGTTGAGGAAGTTGCCGGGCACGGGGATCGTTTCGCCCATGATCTTGGTGGCGGCCCCGGCGAAGAATTCGAAGTCCTCGATGCCCTGGGTCAATTCGCCCTTGCATTGTGAGATGGCTTTGCCGGTGTTGAGGGCTTCCAGGCGGGCTATGTCCTCGAAGCGCTCGCGCATGATGGAGGCGGCTTTGAAGAGGATGGAGGCGCGGCGGGCCGCGCCCATGCGGAGCCACTTGCCTCCCTCGAAGGCGGCGCGGGCGGCCTGGACCGCTGTGTCAACGTCGGCGCGGCCTGCCCTGGCGACCGTGGCTAGCTTTTCGTTGGTGGCGGGGTTGATTACAGTGAAGGATGCGCCGGATTGCGCGGGGGTGTATGCGCCGTTGACGAACAGCTGCCAATCGGTGCGGGTGGCGTAAGTGGCGGGTTGGGTGGTGGTATCGGACATATGTGCTCCTGAGTTTCCTATTATTTCACCGCAGAGGCGCGGAGAGCGCTGAGATTCGCTGAGATTATTGAGGGTTTAGATTAGACCATTTCTATGATGGTGGCGATGCCCTGGCCTACGCCTATGCACATGGTGGCGAGGCCGTAGCGGCCTTGTCTGCGCTTTAGCTCGTGGACGAGGGTGGTGACGAGGCGGGAGCCGGAGTTGCCGAGGGCGTGGCCGAGGGCGATGGCGCCGCCGTTGACGTTCACCTTCGTGGGGTCGAGGTGGAGGTCGCGGATGCAGGCGAGGGATTGGGACGCGAATGCTTCGTTTAGCTCGATCAGGTCGAGGTCGTTTACGGTGAGGCCGGCGCGCTCAAGGGCTTTGCGGGTGGCCGGGACGGGGCCGACGCCCATGCAGGAGGGATCGACGCCCGCCACGGCTGAGGCGACTATGCGGGCCATTGGCTTGAGGCCCATTTCTTCGGCGGCGCGCTGGCTGGTCAAGAGGACGGCGGATGCGCCGTCGTTAATGCCGGAGGCGTTGCCGGCGGTGACGGAGCCGCCGTCGCGGAAGGCGGGCTTGAGCTTCGCCAGCTTGTCGGCTGTGGTGTCGGGGCGGGGGTGCTCGTCGGTATCCACGATGATGGGGTCGCCTTTGCGCTGGGGTATGCTGACGGGTGCGATTTCGTCGCGGAAGCGGTCATGGGTGATGGCGGCGGCGGCACGACGCTGAGATTCGGCGGCAAACTCGTCCTGGTCCTTGCGGGAGATGTGCCAGCGTTCAGCGACGTTCTCGGCGGTCTCGCCCATGCTGAAGGGGTGATACATCTCGGCGAGCGCGGGGTTGGTGAAGCGCCAGCCTATGGTGGTGTCGTACATCTTGAGGTCGCCGCGCGGGTAGGCTTCGGAGGGCTTCGCCATGACGAAGGGGGCGCGGGTCATGCTTTCGGTGCCGCCGGCTATGAAGACGTCGCCTTCGCCCGATTTGATAGCGCGGGCAGCGTCGTTAATGGCCTGGAGGCCGGAGCCGCAGAGGCGGTTGACGGTGCAACCGGCGACTTCTACTGGGAGGCCGGCGAGGAGGGCGGCCATGCGGGCTACGTTGCGGTTATCTTCGCCCGCCTGGTTCGCGCAGCCGAAGATGACGTCTTCGATGCGGCGGGGGTCAACGCCGGTGCGCTCTACGAGGGCGCGGATGGCGATGGCGGCAAGGTCGTCGGGGCGCACGTCTTTGAGCGCGCCGGCATAGCGGCCAACGGGAGTGCGGATGGCGTCAATAATATAGGCTTCCTGGGACAATGCTGTTCCTTTCGTGCTTCGTTGCAGAAAATGGGTCAGCATTTATTATACCATTTCCTCGTGTGCCAGGCGGGATCGTTGAGGAACAAGACCCGCCGATTGATGAAGGGTTAATGAGGTAATGGTGTCGTGTGTCAAGAGGACCCGCCGATTGAAATCGGGGGCTACGCAAACGAAGTCCGCCTTCGCGGACTGTCTCGAC